>CAZAEB010000033.1:0-5164 GCA_964484095.1 uncultured Gammaproteobacteria bacterium | reverse complement strand
GACTGGCTCAACTTCACTTGATGATAACGACTATCGGTTTATCCAGAATTGATCATACTTTAGAAACTGTTGAGGAAAAAAAAGATGAATTTGTCGTTTCAGAACTCCATCTTTCAAGAGCGGTTGCTATAGGAAGGATTTTGGAAGAAAGGGGATTTATGGAAACTGTTAGAGGAGAGATATTTTTATGGTCGGCTGAACTGAAAAAAACTGTGGCAGAATTTTACGAGAGAGATGTTGAACTTGGCGGGGTTTAGTTTGCCTTTTTAATTGACAACTCATCTCCTTTTTTTATTTCTACAGTTCCTGTTTTTAATTTAATCTCATTTTCCCATTTTTCTGGCCAGTCGGGAGCGGTTGCGATTATCTTGTCATCTAAAGATAAACCAGCCTTTTTTCTGGCTATTTGGATGTTTCTTGTCAGCTCTCTTGCTTCACCTTCGCTTTTAAGACTATCAGTAATTTTCAGATCAAGAGCGATCTCTTTTCCTTCGATAAGATTTTTAACGTTCACTTCATTTTTGACATAATCGTCAAGTCCTGCTTTTTTCAGCGTATCAGCATATTTACTGGCAAGACTGTTTAAGGGCTGGCGTACTTTTATTTCTGCTTCTTTTCTTTGGCTGTGGGCGGCAGTAACCACTTCTCTGGCAATATCCATTGTTTTTTCTAAATCTTTATCAATAAGGTTTTTGTTTGTTATTGGCCAGTTTTGAAGATGAACCGAGTTTTCTATCCGTAGCTCGCCGTCATTTAGGTTTTGCCAGACGGTTTCTGTTAGAAATGGGATAAACGGAGTCAGAATTAAGGTTAGTTGGTTTAGGGAGTGGTAAAGAGTACCAAGACCTACCTCTCTTTCTTTTTTATTACTGTTTGTCGGCGAGAGTCTTTCTCTGGAGCCGCGGACATAAACCAAAGAAAGGTCTTCTAAAAATTTTTCAATCTCTAAAATTGCTTTATGGTGCAAGAACTTATCCATCTTTTCCTCTACCTCTTTTTTAGTTGATTCCAATCGGGATAATATCCACTTGTCAAGGGGAGAAGAGCTAGAACCAATTTCAGCCTTTCCCGGCTGCCAGTTATTTAAATTGGCGTAAGTGACAAAAAATCGGTAGGTGTTCCAGTAAAGGAATATAAATTGTCTTCTGACCTCATCAGTAAGTTTGTAGCTCAGGTTTAAATTATGTTCCGGGTCCTGTCTGGTATAAAGCCAGCGCATTGTGTCAACACTCATTTTCGAAGCGGCATCCTCAAACATGATGGCGTTGCCCTTGCTTTTGTGCATTTCTTCGCCCTTCTCATCTCTTACCAGAGCGTGGCCCAGCAAGGTTTTAAAGGGGATTTGGTCTTCCAGAGCAGTTGACATGGCAATTAACGAGTAAAACCAGTTTCTAAACTGACCCGGGAAACATTCGGTAACAAAATCAGTCGGGAACCATTTTTTCCAATATTTTTGATCTCCCAAATAGCTGACTTTGCCGGTTTTGGGATCGGTTAGGGTGGAAAAAGAAACTATACCAGCGTCTAGCCAGGGGGTGCCGACATCGGCAACGCGGTTGGCTAATTTTTTGCACTTTGGGCATTTAATTTTTATCTGATCAATCTCCGGCCGATGGGGGGTATGGCCTTCAAATTTTTTCCAGCCGGCAGTTGCTTTATCTTTGAGTTCGTCTTTCGAGCCAATAATCTCAAAGTGTCCACACTTACACTCCCAAATTGGTAGAGCTAGTCCCCAATATCTTTTTTTAGAAATTAGCCAGTCATGCATATTGTCTAGCCAGTCAAGTTCGCGCTTTAAACCAAACCCGGGAATCCAGTTAATTTTTTTAGCAACTGCTTTCATTCTTTCTCGCAAAGTCTTGCCGTCCGACTTTCTCGGGTTGTCCATGCCAATATACCATTCATCAACGATTCGCCAAATAAGTTCAGTACTGCAGCGCCAGCAAACAGGATAGGCGTGAGTGAAAGGTTCAGTTTTAAAAAGGAATCGGCCGGACTCTTTCTCTTTTAAGTAATCAATTACAAGCTCAGGGTGATCTTTGGCACTTTTGCCGGTTAAAAAGCCATAGCCCTCAAGGTAGCTGCCGTCTTGCCCGACAACTGAAAAAATAACCTCCGGCCATTTGAAGTCGTTTTTAACAAGTCGGTGATCTTCGGTTCCTGCTCCGGGAACAATATGAACCAGCCCGGTGCCTTCTTCCTCGTTTACTAAGTCTTTGGCTAAAACAACTGAATGGAAGTGATTACTTTTACCAACTTCTTTTATTATCGGCAGATCATCAAAGGCGGCTTTGTAATGAGTGATTTTTTCTTTTTCAATCAACTCTTTTCCGTTTTTTACTTTCAGAGGATCAAGCTTTTCCCCGAATATTTTTTCTACTAAGCTTTCTGCCAGCCAAAATTTTTCTCCACTTTTTTCTACAAGAGCGTATTTGATTTCCGGGTGGAGAGCAACCAGGGTATCGGCAGGAACTGTCCAGGGAGTGGTGGTCCAGACAAGTAAATATTCATTTTTTTGTTGTTTGCCGTTTTTAACAACCGGAAATTTCATAAACACCGACTGGTGGGTTAGTTGTTTGTAGCCTTCGGTAACAATTTCGTGTTGGGAAAGGGAGGTACCGCAACGAGGACACCAGGGAACCGAATCGGTGCCCTTGTAAATATTGCCATCTTCAAAACATCGTTTTAAAAAGTGCCAAATGGTATAGTTATTTTCGTCACTCATTGTGTAGTAAGAGTGGTTCCAGTCCATAAAATATCCCAGCCGCTTTGACTGCTCAGTTTGGATTTTTGAGTATTTATCTACCCGAGCCTTGCAGTCGGCAACAAACTTATCAATTCCGTAATTTTCAATGTCTTTTTTGTTTTTAAAACCTTTTTCTTTTTCTACTTCTACTTCAACCCAAAGGCCCTGGCAGTCAAAGCCGTTTTGGAATCTTTGGGCAAACCCCTGCATGTTTTTGTAGCGCTGATATATGTCTTTTATCGTTCTTCCCCAAGCATGATGAACTCCCATTGGGTTGTTGGCAGTAAGGGGGCCGTCCAGAAAGGAAAATCTTTTTTTACTTTCATTATTTTTAGAAAGGTATTTGTCAACTAAGCCGCTTTTATACCACCAGTCTAAAAGTTTTTCTTCGTTTTCAACGAAATTAAATTGGGTGGGAACTTGGCTAAATTGTTTTTTAGTTTTCATCTTTTAAAAAAATAATCCTTCTTTTTGAAGGATTAAACAAGCCGCTCTCCGAATTTAATCGGCAACGGCTAGACGATAATTATGCTTTTTGCTTTTAACAAACTCATCTTTGTATATTATACACAAACTGAAAAAATAAAGAAAACAAGGTATAATTTCTCTCAATGCCCCGAAAAATATGAGTTTAGAGAGAAGAGATTTAATCAATATCACACAGGAGCGTGAGCAAGGAAAAGAGAACTTGACTTTTGGGATGTTGTCGGAAGAATGGGGTATTGACAAAAGCATGTTAATAAATTATTCTAATTGGATTTCCTCCTTTTTTCCCGGTTATTTTGAACGTTTTGACAATCAGAAATTTCGAGAAATGCTTCTTCCTGCAATTGCCTTGTCCGCCGCTTATCGTTTTGGCCATCGCAATCCCAAAATAACTTCTTTACTGTCCGATGGTTCGTTAAAATTGATTGAGGAAATCGATAAAAGCGTGGCGGGAGAGAGCGAGGAGTATCTTCCAATATCTAGACTTCCTGAAGCGACGGGAGCGAGAGCACCAGAGATTAAAGAATTAGTTTTACGACTTGTTGGAGAGGAAACCGCCGATATTCTAGCCAATAGTCCGGTGAAAAAATACCCAAGTTATCTTTCAAAATTAATTCCGCGAGAGGCGTACTTGCTTTTTGTTAAAAACTTTTATAGCTGGAAAAAATATCTTGGCTGGGAACATTTTTTGCCAGGCAGTTTAGTTGACAAGGATGAGAAGATTTTTGGGTTTTCTCGCGCAATTCGAGCAAAGTTTGATTTGGCTGTTGAGGAAATTAAAGCTTTTCTGGATGAGACTAATGGTAATAAAGAATTGAATGATTATTGGCAACCTTCACCAAATGGGTTTATTGAAGATGCAGAGTATTTACTGAGAGATTTAGAAAGCAAGTTGCCTGGAAATTTTACTGGCGACAGTTATCAATTACAAACATCAGAACTTCTGACTCCGGAAGAGGAGGAAAAGTCGACTTGGCTGTTTTATAAAATGAAAAATACAGGTACCAGATTAAAAGAGGGAGCTGGTAGTTTTGAAGAAGAGTCCCGTAATCATTTTTTGGAAGTTAAGCAGAGGGTAAGATCGTTATTAGTAAAGACAAACTTAAGACTGGTTTTAAGTATTGCAAAAATGTATTTGTATCGTGGACTAACATGGGATGACCTGGTTCAGGAGGGAAGTTTTGGGCTATGTATGGCGGTAGATAAATTTGATCCCCGACGGGGAGCAAAAATGTCTACTCACGCTACTTGGTGGATAAGACAGCGAATTGGTCGAGCTGTAGCTAATCAGTCGAGAACAATCAGATTGCCTATCCATCTTGGGGGACTGTTGGCGAAAATATACGAGATTGAAAGTACGCTGTTTCAACAATCAGGTATATCACCCACAAACGAGGAATTAAGCCAGACTCTTGGGATGGACCGCGGGCGCTTGGAAAAAATACTTGGCGCTCGTGGCCCGATAAGCCTGGATGCTCAAGTGGGACCTGAAAGCGGCAGCACATTACTTGATTTTCTTACCTCTCCACTGCTTACTGATAGTGAGGCAATAGGGAGAATAGAAAGACAGAAAATTGAAGATGTATTGGAGACACTGACCTTACAAGAAGCCAATATACTTAAATTTCGTTTTGGTTTTAAAGATGGTTATTGCTGTACTCTGGAAGAGATTGGGAGAAAATATGGTTTGACCAGAGAAAGAATAAGGCAAATAGAAAAAGTGGCGCTTTCAAAACTAGGGTCTCCTTCACGCAGAGAGATTCTGGAAGATTTG
Organism: uncultured Gammaproteobacteria bacterium; assembly: GCA_964484095.1. Classification (GTDB taxonomy): domain Bacteria; phylum Patescibacteriota; class Microgenomatia; order UBA12405; family BS750m-G30; genus CAZAEB01. Next base: position 158 of record CAZAEB010000033.1, on the reverse strand, counting down.
TATTGATTATCGATTTTTGTATTGCAATTCTTTTTTCTTTTTGCATATAATGGTAAGTAGATAATAAATTACATGGAAACAAACCTGCTCCCTCCGGTTTCTTCGGTGCCAGAAAAAAAAGAAAGTCATAAAGTCCCCAAAAAAGCCATTTTAGCTTT
>CAZAEB010000032.1:3723-6039 GCA_964484095.1 uncultured Gammaproteobacteria bacterium | reverse complement strand
TATGATGAAATTTACTGGAATGTTACCGGACATGAGTGGGATACAGCAATTTTAAAGACTTCGGTAACTGTTGACTCGCCATTTGCAAAAATCATTAAAACTGGTTGTTTTGCGGGCAGATTTGGTACAAAAGAAAACAATTGTACTGGCAGTATAAAAGCCAATAATGAGGCAAATTTTGCCGCCACCATCCCAATAAACCACAACGAAGACTTTACTGTTGTTGTAGCTTTGGATAAAGAAAATCAACTCATCTTTCCGGGAGTAATTGAAAAGATAAACAACTTACTGCTTGATAACTGGGGATATCTTTTTGCGATTATTCCTTTTTTGACCCTTTTTATTCTCTGGTACAAAAAAGGTAGAGATATAAGATACTTGAGCGATAATTTTTACATTAAAAACAAAACTAAGAAAACTAAAATTGTTGCGCTTTTTGCCAGAAGTCACCTGCCCACTGTCTATTCCCCTATTGACGGACTTACTCCTGCCGAGGTAGGAACAATTGTTGACCAGCGGGTTGATACTCATGACATTGTTGCCGAAATTATCGAGTTTGCCAGACTGGGATTTATTAAGATTAAAAAAATAAAAGTTAAAAAATTGATAAGAAGGATTAATGATTATCAGTTTGAGAAACTAGAAAAAGATACCAGCAATTTAAAAGACCATCAAAAATTTATACTTGAAAAGCTTTTTGTTGACACTAAAAATAATAAAACAACTCTCTCTGATCTTAAAAACAAATTTTACAAACACTTATCCACTCTCAGGAAAAAAATTTATGACCAACTGTCTAAAGATGATATTTTTGATGGCAATCCGGAAAAAGTAAAAATAAAATATGCTGCCATTTTTGCCCTTATTTTTACCGTTTCTTTCGCAATCGTCTTGTTTTTTGGTATTCTAACCGGCAATTTTGGACCGATAATGATGATTGTCACCACAATAATTCCAACAATTTTACTTATTTTCTCAATGCCAAAAAGAAAGGCTTGGGGATATTCCCTTTTTTCGCAAATTAATGGATTAAAATGGTATTTAGGTAAAAGTAAATGGAGAGAAGAAATCTCCGAAAAACATCTGTTTTTAGAAGAGATATTGCCTTTGGCAATTGCTCTAAGGCTGGTAAATAAACTAGCCAAAGACATGGAAGGGCTGGGAGTAGAACCGCCATCATACCTTGCCGGCATGACTACCGCTCATTTATATCGTGATTTAAGCTCCCTAAATACAAAAACCGCTAACGCCTTGGTTTCCTCGCCAGGCAGCTATTCGGGAAAAAGCAACTGGTCAGGAGGATCAGGTTTTTCTGGTGGTTCTTCAGGAGGTGGGTTTGGCGGCGGTGGCGGCGGGAGCTGGTAATTCTTCAAGAATATCCTCTACTGACGAGATCGCCTTGGCTCCATTTTGGATTAGAAAAGTGGCTCCTTCGCTTTGCGGCATATCAATCCTTCCCGGAACAGCAAAAACATCTTTTCCTTGTTCTCCTGCCAGTCTGGCAGTGATCAGCGACCCCGATCTTCTGGCAGCTTCTGTTACGAGAACAACATCGGAAAGCCCGGCAACAATCCTGTTTCTAAAAGGAAAGTTTTCCGGTTTAGGCTGAGTTCCGGGAGGAAAATCAGAAATAACCATTCCTTTATCAGAACAAGATAAGTTCATATAGATATCCCTGTTTTCCTGAGGATACAAAACATCAACTCCCGACCCTAAAACAGCAATTGTTTTTCCTCTTTTACCAATAGCTGCTCCGTGGGCAATCCCATCAACCCCTTGCGCCATTCCGGAAACTATTACCACTTTATTATTTACTAAACCGGAAACAAGTTTTTCAGTTACCTGTCTCCCGTAGCTGGTAACCTTTCTTGTTCCCACCACACCGACAGAAGGAAACTTCCAAAAATTATTAAAGTCTTTTCTTTTAATGCCGGTTTTAAGATAAATTACCGGCGGGCTGTCTTGAATATTTCTTAATCTTTCCGGATAGTCTTTGTCCATCCAAGTCAAGGCAATTATTTTTTTATCTTTAATAATATTTTGTGATTTTCCAAAATCAAAATCTTTTCTGAAAGACAAAAAACTTTCTGTCAAATTATTTCTCAAACCAATTTTTTGATAATCAGAGAGTGAAGCGCTCCAAGCTTTCTTGGCAGAGCCGAAATATTCCAAAAGAAGTTTAAATCTGGCAGGACCTAGTTTTGAAAAATAGTTGAATCCCAACCAGTATGAAAAGTCTAAAGAAGAATTAATATTTTTTAATTTTTTTCTATCCACTAAACAAATTCTTATTTATTACAAAAGAAAAAGCAAGAA
>CAZAEB010000032.1:0-3623 GCA_964484095.1 uncultured Gammaproteobacteria bacterium | reverse complement strand
GCGTCTTTGAATTTTTCTCCTGGAGAAATTTCTTGTCTGTCATCGTATAAAACCTCTTCTCTGCTATCTTTGAGAGCTTTATATACTTTCTCTGCCTGTTTTTTCACTTTCGGGTCATGAAGGTCAATCCCTAGTAAATGATATTTGTAGGGAGCAACCGATTCTGGCCAAATAATTCCATCTTTGTCATTGTTCATTTCCACAATCGTCGCCAAAAGCCTGGAGGTGCCAATTCCATATGACCCCATATGAATAACCTGAGTTTTTCCTTTTTCATCCAGGAAGCCTATTCCCATCGAATCCGAATAGCAGGTCCCTAATTTAAAAGCATGACCAATCTCAATCCCTCTTTTAATTTTTAACTTATCTTTCTTGCACTTGGCGCAAATATCACCTTCTTTTGCTTCAACAATATCAGCCAAAGGATAATCAAATTCTCTGCCGTAATTTACATTTATCGAGTCGGTGGTTTTTTTCTTCTGGCCACCGACGAAATTTCTAACCATTTTTAAGCCAAGATCGCCAATATATTCGGCGTTTTCTCCCCAAGAATGAACATAACCATGTTTGGTGCCCATTTTTTTAAGGTCTTCCTCGCCAGCCGGTTCAAGAAAACTCCTATTTAAAGCTGCTTTCAACTTGGCCTCATTGACCTCCTGATCCCCTCTTATTGAAGCAATATAAAATTTTCCTTTTTCGTCTTTGTAGACAACATTTTTTAGATATCGCCATAAGGGTTCACGATAATGTTTTATATTATCTTCCATGGTGTAAACCCATTCCGGCTGATCAATAATTTTGAAAGACTTTATCTCTTCATCAAGGTTTTTAGCCTCTCTTTCAAATTCAGCTTTTTCAATATTGGCTAAATAGCCACACTGTTTGCACTTTAAAACCCTGTCTTCTCCGACCCCCGTCATTGCCATGAATTCGTGAGAATCAGATCCCCCCATTGTTCCACTGTCAGCCTCTACCTCAACCACTTTTACCCCAACTCTATCGAATATTTTTTTATACGCCTTAACAATCCTTTTAAAGCTAATATCGAGTCCTTTTTCATCTCTGTCAAAACTATAAGCGTCCTGCATAATAAACTCTCTTGTCCTTACCAAACCGCCAAACACCCTGATCTCGTCACGAAATTTTGTCTGAATATGATTAATAATTACCGGCAGATCGCGGTAACTCTTTATGAAATGTCTTGCCAAGTCAACACTAATCTCTTCATGTGTAGGAGATAAAACCAAATCATGACCTCTTTTGGAAGAAAATTTGGCAATAATATCATCCATTTTTTCGTAGCGGCCGGATTCCTGCCAAAGTGAAGCTGGAGTAACAACCGGCATTAGTAAATTTTGCACTCCTTCTCTTTCCAATTCTTCCTCAACAATTGTATGAATTTTGGAAAGAACTTTATATCCCAACGGCAAAAAACTATAAAGACCAGCTGCTGTTTGAAGAATAAATCCTCCCTTTACCAAAAAGCTATGACTGGCAAGTTTTGTGTCAGAAGAAACAGTCTTTACAGATTTGCCAAAAGTTTCAGAATATAGCATATGAAAGTATTATATACAAAAGAAGATAAAACACAAAAAATATGAAATTGAAAAAAAACTGGGTGGCACAGAAAAAAACTAAAAACTCTGTGCCACCCCCAGAAAACCGGCGTCATTTACTTCCCCCCTTGGGGGGAACCTCACCGGTCCTCCGGTCGCCCGCTTTTGGCGGCCGGTCACCTTTTCCGGGTGACCCTTTTCCCGTGGGTGACATCTCTGTCACCTCCTTTCAAAAATTTCCAAGCGCATTCGCTCGGATTTAACCTATCTTAACAAACAAACAACAAATATTCAACCTCTTCGCCTTTTTTTCGGGTCGTGTTAGAATGGTTTGTATGAATGATTTTAAGCCACTGGCTGATTTGATTAGACCTAACTGCTTGGCCAAGTTTGTCGGCCAAAATCACTTGGTTGGAAAAAATGGATTTGTAAAAAAACTTTTAAAAAATGGTTCTCGCTCTTTTCCTTCTTTAATTTTCTGGGGGCCTCCCGGTTCGGGAAAAACCACTCTTGCTCGAATTATTGCCAAATCTTTGGACGTTGATTTTTGTGAGTTTTCTGCCGTTACGGCCAAAAAGTCTCAGCTGCAAAAAGTATTTGATAAAGGTAAGGTCAAACCTCAAGGAGGGCTTTTTTCTCCCCGAGCCGAGAAACCAACCTTGATTTTTCTAGACGAAATTCATCGTTTTTCTAAATCTCAGCAAGACGTATTTTTAGGTCCAGTTGAAAGCGGCAAGATAATTTTTGTCGCCGCCACCATTGAAAACCCTTCTTTTTATGTCATTTCTCCCCTTCTCTCCCGCTGTCAAACCTTGATTTTCAACCCTCTTTCAGACAGCGAAATAAAAACCATTATTAAAAGAGGAATAAACAAACTAGACCAAAAAATTTCTCTTGATGGAAAAAAACTTACTGTTCAAATCAGCAACGGCGACGCCAGAATTGCTCTAAATCTTATTGAGCAGGCTTGTCAAATCGCCAAAAAAGAAAAACAAATCACAGGAAAAATAATTAAAAAAATCGTTTCTTCAACTACCTTGCGTTACGACAAAACCGGCGATGAACACTACAACACCATCTCCGCTTTCATAAAATCAATTAGAGGCTCTAGTGTCGACGGAGCTCTTTATTATCTTGCTCGAATGATGAAGGCAGGAGAAGATCCCTTGTTTATCGCTAGAAGGTTGGTTATTTTGGCCTCTGAAGATATTGGCCTTGCCAATAGTAATGCTCTTTTGTTAGCCAATGCCACCTTTAAGGCTTGCCAAACGATTGGCCTTCCTGAGTGTGAAATTAATCTTGCCCACTGTGTTGCTTATCTGGCCCAATCAAAAAAATCAAACGCTTCATATGCCGCTTACCACCGGGCTAAAGAGGATGTTGAAAAACACGGAAATCTCCCCGTTCCTTTAAAACTAAGAAATGCGCCAACAAAATTAATGGAAAAAGCCGGCTACGGAAAGGGGTATAAATACGCCCACGACTATTCTAAAAAAGAATTAAAAGGAGAAATATATTTGCCGGATAAACTAAAGGCTAAAAAATACCTAAAAAGGAGTTAAATTCCCGCCTCTTAATTATTTTTCGTCCTCTAGTATTTCCTTGGCCAGTAATTTACCATATTTTACCGAATAATTCATCCCTCTGTCCCAAGGATAAATATGATTCATTGAAAGCCAGTAAAGGTTTGGGGTTGAGGTTTTAAATTTAGGCAACTTTGTAGACTGGTTAATTTCACTCACCGGTTGACTGTATAAATTGGAGAAAAATTCACTGCTGATAATTGCCGACTTTAAAGATGGATTAATTTTTTGCGCAAACGGTAAAAACAATTTTTTGACCTGTTCTTTAGACATTTTGAAAATCGGATCATCCCAAGAATAATATCCTCCTAAATAGACTATTGAGTTATTACCATAATGTTTTTTGTCAATAAAATTAGTATGCTCTACAATCGCAACAAATGGCCAATTTTTTTCTAAAATATTTAACCAATAAGTGTTTTTAGATAAAAACTTATTTTTAAGTCTAAAGACCAAAACTGCCGCTCCCATCATTTTTACCGCA
>CAZAEB010000031.1:0-6135 GCA_964484095.1 uncultured Gammaproteobacteria bacterium | reverse complement strand
CCGGGCGGGAGTTGAACCCGCCACCTCACCCGTGCGAGGGGTGCGCTCTAGCCAACTGAGCTACCGGCCCAAACAGAAATAGTATATCTTAAAATGTGATAAATTAAAAAGAATGAACGGAATCAATCATCAAAATTTTTTACACCTGCCTCATTGGCAGTACCCTGCCAGACTTCCTGGATTATCTGGGCTATACCTTAATACTCTTTTTAGAGTTTTAGCGATTGGCCTTATCGGCATTTTCATCCCTGTTTTTATTTTTAAAACTACCGGAAGCTGGGATAGTCTCATTCTCTATTACCTTATCTGCTCATCAACAACAATATTATTTGTAATTCCTGTAGCCAAACTTATTAAAAATGTTGGTCCGGATATTGCAATTGGCCTGGGAGCAGTCACTCAGTTTATTAATTTGATACTGCTTATTAAGTTTGAGGGAAATCACGACTATTTGCTTTGGGCTGCCATTTTTGCCGGAATTACCACTCCGCTCCATTGGCAGTCATATCACCTTGCTTTCAGCCAAGAATGCACCAGAAAAAAACTAACCAGCCAGCTGGCTAAAAACGCCATTGCCGGAAGGATTGCTTCAGCAGCTGCTCCTCTAGCAGGGGGAATTATTGTTACTATTTTGGGGTTTTCCGAACTATATCTTATCGCCGGAGTAATCCTAGTAATTTCGATCATCCCCATCTTTTTTGATCAATACAATCAAAAGGGGAGCGAAGTAACTTTAGAAAAAATAAAAACCACTTTTTCAATTAAAAGATTAAAACCTTGCTGGCTAGGTTACTTTGGATCAGGCATTGAATCGGCTGTTTATGGAATTTTCTGGCCTTTGTTTTTATATTTTAACTTCAGAAACTTTGAGCAGATGGGGCTGCTCTCAACTATATCAATTTTGACCTCAATTTTGGTAACCGGATACATTGGAAAAAATGGCCAGAAAAAAGAAAAAAAGTTTTTTAACATTGGCCTGGTCACCAGTCTTCCCAGCTGGTTAATAAGAGGGTTGGCCTCATCATTTTTTCTACTCACCATAGTGGACACCCTATATCTTTTGACCAGCCAGTTTATCTGGTTTCCGGTTGGAGCGCTTACCTACCGATGGGGAAGAAGAGAGGATCGATCATTTTTCATAATAAGGTCAATGATGATTCATCTTGGGCTTATTTTTGCCTTGCTGCTAATTTTTATTTTTAGAAAAATCGGTTTAGGGTGGGAAGCGATTTTCCCTCTAGGAATTTTAGGACTTATTATTGTTAAGAATTTTGGCCACGAATTTGAAGAAACTAAGTGATCTTTTTGGAAACCTAGATCTGGAAAAAAGGGGAAAATATATAAGTAAAGAGTTTCAGGCTTACGGACTAATGCTGGCAGAGGAGCTAAACGACTGGAAAAACAAGTCATTATACATAAGGCTTGCCAAGATAACCCCCAGAGAAACTCTAGACAAAGCAAGATATTTTGTTAAAGACCAGCCAAAAGGACAGGTAAAAAGCAAAGCAAGACTTTTTATGTGGAAATTGAAACAACTGAAAGAAGAAGATCTTATTTCCCAAAAAAAAGTTAAAAAATAATATTTTATTTTTTCAAAAAAGAAACCATTCTGTAGGCAATCACTGAAGCGGCTACCAAAACGTTTAAAGATTTATTTACTCCCAACATCGGTATTTCCAATTGATGATCGGCTAGCTTGGCTACGCTTTTTGAAACCCCGTTTGTTTCATGGCCAACAACAATGGCAATCGGAAAGTCTGGCTTAACTTCTAAATAATTTTTGCTTTTATCTGTTAGCTCGCTAACAACTATCTGATATCCTTCTTTTTTCAACTTTCTTACCAGCCTTTCTGTTGATTGATACTGCTCCCAAGGAACCCAGCGCCACAAACCAACTGAAGCTCGGTGGATTTTGATATTGGGAGGAGCAACCGTTCTTCCGCAAAGATATATCTTTTCTGCTCCGAGAGCATCTGCCAACCTGAAAAAAGAACCAATATTGAAAGTGTCCAAAACGTTATCCAACACAAATACAATTGGGTTTTTATAATAACTTTTATACTCTTTAGAAAAAGGTTTTGTTGCTCGCAGCTGTTTTGAGTTTAACTTTCTAACCATTGGCTTCAGCAGCCTCCAGTTGATCCCTGGACCACGCCCTCCAAAACTTCATCGCATTCACTCGGGGTATTCTCAAAACCTTCACAAATAGCCGCTTTCATTACATTCGGTGTTCGGTACTGACTGGGAGTGAAAGATTCCTTGCCAATTAACAGTTCAACCACCTCTTCCTCGCTGGCAGGATAAGCCTCTTGTGGAGGAAATTTTTCTCCGTTAAACACAAAAGTTGGCGAGCTAGTAACTTCGTACTCTCTGGAAACAGCAATCTCTTTGTCTAAAAGACCAGCATACTCACTCTCAAAACAGTTATTAACATTGCCAACATCAATCCCACTGACAACAGCATGCTCCTGCCAACATTCATCGACGTTTTCGTAAGTACAATTATCGTTAACTCTGTCAACAAAATCCCACCATTTTAGTTTGTCATCCACTTGATTCCAAGCGCATATTTCTCTCACATTTTGGTTTAATTCTCCGGCCCCATGAAGAGAGGTGTATATGGTTCCGCTTACCACCTTTCCTTGACCGGCAATACAGTCATCAATATTAGCAAACAACCTTTCTTTGCATGAAGCGGCATCGGCAAAATATCCTTGCGCAACATATTCACTGCATCTAGCGACCGAGTATATTTGCGGCTCACAGGACTGTCTTGCCTGATCTAAAGTCATTTTATTAACAATGTAGCGAGGCTCCCATTCAACATTATTATTTTTCAAAAGCTCCGCTACTGGTTTTAAAATATCTTCGGCTTGATTACCATAAGGACAAAAACTCATTACAAAAAACTTAACATTCGGCTTTTTTAACTTTTCTGGACTGTAAACAACCGTTCCCTCTTTTTCTCCAGCAACAACTCCTTCATCTTCGGTCTTAACAGAAATTCTTCCTCCCAAGAAAGCACCAACAGCAATCAGGCCAAAAACTATCAAAACTAATAAATTTTTCTTCATTTATCCTCCTTAGAAATTGCCTCAACAGGACAACTTTCTAATGTACTAATCACGTCCTCTTGTTCACCCTCAGGCTGTTTTATCACTTTGGCTTTGCCAGTTTCCTCGTCCATAACAAAATAGTCTTCTGCCATAGAAACGCACAGCCTGCAACCGATACATTTATCTGAGTTTAGTTTTATTTTCATGATGATCGATTATCGTTGACAGCCCGGTTTTTGTCAAGAATTTAAAAAGAAAAAAATTAAAAGTAAAAAAGAAAAACAATAAAAAGCAAAGTACCCTTTTAACCAGGAGTAGGGGAGAGGTAATTTTGAAAAAGGAGTCCGGGAAAAAAGCCAAGTTCTCAAATGAACTGGATTATTTTTTAAATCAATATACTGATCTAGAAGAAGGTGACCACTCATTGCCAAAACAAGACCTTGACCGAAAACACTAGTTGTTGAAGAAATGACAAAAAAACCAACCACCAGCAAGACAAACTGAAAAATAAAATGGTGAAAAACTAAAGAAGTGTGGGTTTTGTGATTTTGAGAAAGAAGAGATAGTGCTTCTTTATATTTTCTACTACTAATCAACCTTTTTGCTTTTACCGATTCGGGAATGTCGGGTTTTAAAAAATACCAATAAACTAGGTGGTCTATATCAATAAGAAAGGTTCCAAAGATCAAACCGAAAAGAAAAAAAACGGCCTTAAAAATTGAAAAATCAGCTGATACTAGCCAAAAAAACTCTACTAAAACAAAAATTGAAAGACTTACTATTAAATGATTAGCAATTTCTTTTTTCGCTTCCTTAAGCATTAAGAACTTTCTCCATAAATCTTAATGACTTAGCTGCTTTGGGTTTAGAAAAATGTTCTCTTGCCGGCTCAAGTTTAGCAATCAGCCAGTCAGCAGTCGCATTTTTTAAATCAACCGGATGTAAATCTCCAGACTGGTAGTCTTTTACAAGATCGGTAAATGCTAGGTAGGTAACCGAACCACCAAATTCTTTTTTTCTCTCAACTTTAAACTCTCCCTTATCCTCTCCCCAAAAAACTAAAAATTTTACCCAGTTTATTATTGGATTAAAATCTGTCTCTTTGGGAGGGCAAAATGCTTTAGAGATTTTCTTTCTTATCTCCCCAGGAGAATCATGAACAAAAATTGCAGAGCTCGGTTTTGATTTACTCATCTTTAAATCTATTGCCGCCTCTGCTCCCTTTTTGCCTAAGTCATCCTTGCTGGGAGCACCAAGACCAGCAATTAGATTGTGATGGACAGCAACAGGAGCAATAACTTTGCCGGTTTTATCTTTTAAAGGATTAACTGTTATTTTTTTTGCTACTGATCTGGCAACAACATGAGCCTTTCTTTGATCAATTCCAGCGTGAGCAAGATTGACCTGTAGAGTAAAAATGTCAGCCACCTGCAATGGGGGATAGAAAAGAGTTGCCATATCAACATCAATCCCTCGTTTTTTTCCCAGAATTGAGATTGATCTTAGATTTCGAGAAAGAGTAACATGTTTTCCCACCTCCATAAATGTTTCCCAGTGAATAAGATTATTTTCATACAAATCTTTGCCCATTAAAAAAGAAAGATTGCCGGACTCAACCTCCTTGTCAACATCAACACCAAAACACAAAAGAGAGGCGATTAGCCCGCTTTTAAAGTATCCCTCGCTGGCCTTCCTTATGTTGTCCCAGCTTCCTCCTAATTTATTATTTAAGTAAGAATGAAAATCGGCTAGAAACAAAGTACACTTAACCCCCGCTTTTAAAAAGTCGGCCACCTTCCCCATAGACATAAGCCCTGTTCCTAAATGAACCTTTCCAGAAATCTCAAAACCAATGTAGTGGCGAAGCTCAGTCCCGGAAGAAAAAAGAGAAGACAGATCTTTCTCTGTTAATACCTCTTCGGTGTTCCTAGTAATTAAATTTAACTTATTTTCAAAATTCTTTGAAATAGACATTATATTTTTATAATACACCAAATCATGTCCAGGGAGGAGGATTTGAACCTCCGTAGGGCGAACCCGACAGTTTTACAGACTGTTCCGTTTGACCACTCCGGCATCCCTGGGAAAACTGGCTAGAGTATATCAGCAAACCGCTGTGTCTTCAAATTTATCAAGCTATGTTTACCATTGACTTTTTTACTCAAATCAGGTTTAATTAGTATGTAGGATCTCATTAATTCAGGGTCTCAAAATTTTTAAGCGCTCTTGTTTAAATCGAGTGTCTGGAACCTAAATTAGAAAAAGAACAAATAATATTGGCATGGCAAACACAGGAAAATATACTGGAAAACAAATCATTGTTTTGGAAGGATTGGCACCGGTCAGAAAAAGACCGGCGATGTATATTGGCTCTACCGATATTCATGGTCTTCATCACTGCTTAGATGAAGTTATTGACAACTCAATTGATGAGGCCCTGGCAGGTTTTGCTAAAAATATTTGGGTGGTAATTAATGAAGATAACACAGTAACTGTTGCCGATGACGGCCGAGGAATTCCGGTTGACATTATTCCCAAACAGAAAAAAAGTGCTCTTGAAATTGTTATGACCAAGCTTCATGCGGGAGGAAAATTTGAAGATAAGGCATATAAAATTTCCGGAGGACTGCACGGAGTAGGAGCTAGCTGCGTAAACGCTCTTTCTGACTGGATGAAAGTAGAAAGCCGCCGAAATGGCAAATACTACTTTCAGGAATATAAAAGAGGATCACCACTAAAGAATGTCACTCCCAAAACCACCTCCCATTCAAAGTTTATTGACTCATTAATTCCCAAAGGAACAACCGGAACTACAACCACATTTAGCCCTGACCCAAAAATATTTAAGAAAATAACTAGTTTTAAACCAAAGGCGATAAAAGATACTCTTCGCCAAAGAGCCTACCTTACTCCCCAGGTCATTTTTCATTTTTACAACCTCCCAAAAGACAGTGAGTATCATTTTCATTTCGAAGGAGGGATAAGGTCTCTTTTAAAAAACCTTAATCGCCATCAAGATCCACTTCACGAACCGATATATCTCAAAGGAAAAGAGGAGGATATGCAGCTGGAAGTTGTT
>CAZAEB010000030.1:0-6376 GCA_964484095.1 uncultured Gammaproteobacteria bacterium | reverse complement strand
GAATTAGATAATTGAGGAAGGCAAGCATCCCCATATTGCTCCGGAGATATAATTAACAAAAACATACTCCTTATCAGACTCGTTTTTATACGCATTCTTAAATTGGTAAGTCCATTTTTTCAATTTTTTTCCCGCGTGCATAATCATCTTGTTTTTTCTATCTCTTATAGTTACACCCATAACCCCAATCTTATTTTCTAACAAAACAGAAGAAAGTTTTCTCACAGCCTCATCAAATTTTAAAAGAAATTTACAAGTCAAATAAACATCATCATTACATAAGATTAGAGGTGATTGGGGAGAAAGCTGAAAAGATTTTCGAATAGCCGTATTCATGCCTTCCGCGTACCCAGAGTTATAACCCATGTTAATAATAGTCATTCGTTTAAATAATTTATGAGGTAAGGCTGTAAGTGAAATATTATTATTGGGATTATTATTCACTATAATCAAGTGACCCAGTGACTCATGGTTGCAGGCCAAATTGTCAAGGAATCTTGTAAGCTTCTTGCGAGCAGTAGATTCGTAACTTAGTACTGCAACATTAATCATGTTAAATTCAGCATATAACTAATTCTCGAATGCTTACAACACTTGTTTTTCATTGTCCGGAAAGTTTTGTTGATGATTATACCATCTTGTTCTTCACAAGATTTTCCTTTCTTGTGTTGCTCTGGCTGGTTTTTTACTCACTTTTGTTGTTACTATCACCCTCTTCTTGCCGCTTGTCGAAGGATGGTGCAATTTTATTGTAAAGTTGTACCAGAAATTGGCATTCTTTTCACTTCCTGATAGAATGATTTAGTCAATGAAATTTAAGCTCACTCCACTATTGTTTGTCTTTTTCTTTTTTTCTTGTTTGCCGGTTTTTGCCCAAGAATTTAGTTTCCAAAAAGCCTGGGCAGATCATGTTTACACTGTGGGTCAATACCAAAAAACTCACGAGCAGTTTTTGAGGGCAAAACAAGCTTACAACACCTATCAGACTTTATCAACGAGAAACGAGGCGGTAAAAACGGGAGTGGATATATTAAAAGCAAGAGAAGAAATGGTCAGAACTTATTTGGTGATGTTTAGAATGAAGCTTTTTGAATCCAAGCTTAGTTTTGATGTAAGCAAACAGGAGTATATAAATAGCGCTGATATTTTAGTTTCTTGGCTGGAGAGCAGAAAAAGCAAGCTAGAGGCGGTTGGCAATATTGACGATCTAAATAGTGTTTCTAGAGAGTTTGAGGACAAATATCCTCAAATAGAGGCTCTTTCTTATCAGATGATAGGCATTTATCAGGCAGGAAATATTGGTCTTGTGGTAGACAGAATTACTGATCTTAAAGAAGAGATTAAAACAAAAGCCGAGCTTGAGGATGAAAAAAGAGTTGAATTTGATCGTTCCATGGTTCAGATAGAGGAAAAAATTAGCCTGGCTAAAAATAATAGACAAAAAGGGCTGGATATATTTAAAACTCTGGATGATAAGAAAACGAAAGATTATAGACTTGTCTGGCAGGAGGGAAGATCTGCTTTGGTTGACTGTCAGCAGTATCTGCGTGAAGTAATTGTATTTATGGATGAGGTGATAAAACAACTATGAATGAACAAATAGATCAACCCTTGGTTCAATCAATGGAAAATCCAGCTTGGAGAAGCGATAATAGTGATGGCCAAAAGACTGAAAAAAAATTTCTATCAATCAAGATGTTGTTTTTTTTAGGAGGAATCTTACTGTTTTTGCTGTTAACCTTATTGTCAGTCTACTTTCAAGGAAAAGAAAATTTGCCAGCAGAAGAGAGTTCAATTTTTCCGAAAGTTGTTTCTCTTTCTCCCACTCCGACTTTAGTGTTGGATGAAAAAACTAGGAATTTAAAGGAAGGAATTGACGAAGCCAAAAAGGACTTGGAAAGTTTAAATCTTTTTGATGACTTTCTTCATCCGCCGGTGATTGATAGAAGTATAAATCTGTAAAGATTTTTTTGTGCGCCCGGGGGGAATCGAACCCTCAACCTACCGCTTAAGAGGCGGGTGCTCTGCCAGTTGAGCTACGGGCGCAAATTTCTTTTAGTGCGCGTCTGGAGGGAGTTGAACCCCCAGCCTCCTGTTCCGAAGACAGGCGCTCTATCCATTGAGCTACAGACGCAATAAACTTTTCTTTTCAAGTGCCGGTAGATTATAGCAATAATCTACCTGTTTTTTAAGCTAATGGTAAAATCAGTTCATATGATTGATTCAAAGGTACAGGAAAAAATATCTGAGATTGAAAAAGAGATCAGAGAAACTCCTTATCATAAAGGTACTGAGCATCACATTGGCTTACTTCGAGCTAAGCTGGCTAAGTTAAGAGAAAGCTTCTATGAGGGAGGAGGTTCTGGTGGTGGTAGCCGAGGCTTTGGAGTTAGGAAACAGGGGGACGCAACGGTTGCGATTATTGGTCCTCCCTCAGTGGGAAAATCAACTATTTTAAATACTTTTGCCAATACTAATTCTCCGGTTGGAAGCTATGACTTTACTACTACTCAGGTTATTCCCGGAATGATGAATCTTAAAGGAGCAAAAATTCAGCTTTTTGATCTGCCCGGATTAATTGACGAGGGATCTTTGGGAAAAGGAGGAGGGAAAAGAATTCTTTCTGTGGCCAGGACCACTGATCTTTTTTTATTAGTAACTGACAAAGACAATTTTTCTCAGTTTCAAAAAATAATTAAGGAGCTTGGCAGGGCTGGTTTTAGATTAAATCAAACCCCTCCAAAAATTGAGATAAAAAAGACTTTTAGAGGTTCGATCAAGATAATCGATCCTTTTAGATCTTTTCCTGATGAAACTGTAAGAAAAATAGTTGAGGAGTTTGGCTATAAAAACGCAGAAGTAGTATTTCGGGAGTCGATAAAAGACTTAGGTTTGCTTATTGACGCTCTTTCAAAAAACAGAAGATATCTACCCGCAATTATAGTTATTAACAAATCCGAAGATTTAAAGGAGATAGATAGAAAAAACATAACTAAAGCAATTAGCAATCCTGTTTTTATTAGTGCCCACAAAGGAGAGGGCATGCAGGATCTTAAGGAGAGAATTTGGGCCAATCTTGAATTTATTCGCATATATCTTAAAAAGCATGTAAAACAAAAACCAGAAAAAGACCCCCTTATCATAAGTAAAGGAATTGGAATAAAAAAAATGGTTGAGAAAATTAACTCTGACTGGACTGAGCTGGTAACAGGCGCTTTGGTCTGGGGAAAGAAAGTAAAATTTCCCGGTCAAAAAGTTTCTTTAAACTATCGTCTTGAGGATGGAGATATTGTTTATCTAGTCAAGAGATTTTAATTTTTCTAATTTTACCGCGAAGACTTTTTTCTGACTTGAATATTATTTGTCGATAGTTATCGGTAAGCCCGTACCAGCTATTCTTGCTTTTCTTTTTTAGAAACAGTACCGGCAATGTTTTGCCGGTAATTTTTTTTCTAAATACTGCCTCTTTTTCTTTTCCAATTTGGCGAAGTATTTTTGCTCTTTTACTGACCTTTTTTGGATCAACTATTCCCCACTCTTTTTCCATTTTCTCAGCCAAAGTGTTTTTTCTGGGACTATATCTGAATATATGAAGACGAGAAAAAGAATTTTTTCTGATAAAAGAAACGGTTTTTTGAAAGTCTTTATCAGATTCTCCGGGAAAACCGACAATAATATCAGTGCCAATTCCCAAAAGCGGAATGTTTTCCGAAAGGTTGGAAAGTAGAACCTGAAATTCCTTAGACGAGTATGGCCGGTTCATTTTTTTAAGAATTTTATCACTTGCTGATTGGAGTGGAATATGTAAATACCGATTTAATCTTCCACTACTCCCCTTTCTCCACTCATTTTTAAATAGTTTTATAAGTTTTGAGTTAAAGGCCTCGTAATTTATTGATCCCAAACCTATTCTGGGAATTTTAGTTTTAGATAAAATTGCCTCAATAAGATTAGTAAGGCAATAGCTACTATCTTTTCTATATAGTCCTAAATTAGTTCCGGTTAAAATAACTTCTTTGTAGCCATGTTTTTGAGCCTTGATAATTTTGATGACAATTTCCTTAGGGGAACAGCTTATAATTTCTTTTCTTAAGTATGGAACTATACAGTAAGAACAAAAATGATTACAGCCGGACTGGATTCTTAAAAGCAACCTTGCTGATTTGGAAAAACTACTAACCTTTTTCGAATGTATAAAGTATTTATCCTTAATTATTTCTTCTTTTTCTTCATTACTGACAACTAAATCAGCGCTACTAAATCGTTCAATATTATTATTCACTCCACATCCAACAGCCACCACTTTACTATCAGGATATTTTTTCTGGAAAGTTTTTACCGATCTTACAGATTCAGAAAGACCTTTTTTTGTAACTGCGCAGGTGTTAATTATAATAACTCCAGGATTAATGTTGGTTGGTATATATCCTAGCGATTCTAACCATCCGGCTATTTGATAAGCTTCGGCCATGTTGGTTCGACAACCCAAGCTATGGACCAAAAATGTTTTATTGTTTTTGTCGAGTAAATTAATTATTCTATTTTTGTGATCTTTCATGAGATATTTTTTTTAAAATCGGGATATTTTAGCTTTAATATGATATCATTACTTGGCAATTTATCATAAATTATTCGGGGATCGTCTAATGGTAGGACGGCAGCCTTTGAAGCTGCGAATCGTGGTTCGAATCCATGTCCCCGAACAAGTGACTAAGAATTGATTTCAGAAGTTTCACCGATGGCAGTTGCAAGCAGGTGGAACACCGTATCTGTGGAATATTCTGTTCCTCGGTTGTATATTCCAAGCAGTTTTCCAAAAAGAACAACCGGATCAAGGTTTTCATCTAGTGTAGTTGTTTCTGAAGACTTCATTACTGGAGCCGGTTCAATGTTGGGTATTTCAGCACCTGGTCTTGATATTAAAATTTGTTTTTCACTTGATATAAAATTGGCTTTGGATCCCATTAGTTCCATAAAGGCTTCGGTTAGGCTTTCAAAGGATGCAGAATGGCAGTATGAAACTGTTTCCGTGTGAACAACCGCTCCGTGGGTTAAGTATGGGGGTCGGTGTGTTTTAGTCGCCAACAAACCTTTTACTTCTTCAAATTCTTGAGTCAGTTCAGATTCCAGACAAGCAAACAAATCCAGGATGTCTTTTTCGTAGATGCTCATTATAGGATTATATCAGAAAAATGTGATGTTTTTTTATTTCAATCCAGGCAACGCTTCTCCTTTTTTGGTTGGTTTATTTTTTTACGAAGATGGTAAAATAACTTCAGGCCGCGGTGCTGGAACTGGTAGACAGGCAAGACTTAAAATCTTGTGTTCTTTATGAGCGTGTGGGTTCGATCCCCACCCGCGGCACAAAGCTGGTTTTATACTCTTGTTTTCTGATCGATCAAGCCACCAATATAATTAGCTTTATATATCAACTCATCACCTTGAGCAATCTGCTCTTTTCCAGAAAATCTATCAACTTCGCCTTTCCAGGAGTTGCTATAAACATATTTGCCTTTTTTATATTCTCTTGGCCCGCGATATGGATAATCTTTAGGCATTTGCATCAAGCCATTTCTCAAAACTTCATATAAAGGATCTGTTTCTGCTCCTTTAACCACCCAACCGTAATAGATCATTATCCATGCGGGGTTACCTTTATAAAACACCACAGTTCTCCCTCCGTATGGCTCACCGCCAAAAAAGTTGTCATGAGACCTCCAAAAGCCTTTCTCAAAAGAGATGGTGGTCGAGCCATCCGGTTCTTTGATCCACCTTTTGTTTTTACCGCCAGCGTACCCAGCCTTGTTTGAATCGATTAAGAATCGTTTTAGATTTTCCATGTTCATTATTGATTTTATTAAGTTAAATTAAGATTTTTTACGTTTGCGTCCCCGGGAGGATTCGAACCCCCGACCTGCTCCTTAGAAGGGAGCTGCTCTATCCAACTGAGCTACGAGGACCTGGAGCGGCGGACCGGGATCGAACCGGCGACCTTCTCCTTGGAAGGGAGATGCTCTACCAGCTGAGCTACCACCGCATATCTGTTTTTATGTCGGAGAGGCGGGATTCGAACCCGCGACCTCACGCTCCCAAAGCGTGCGCGCTAGCCATCTGCGCTACTCTCCGATAAACAACCGGCGGAAGAGGCGGGATTCGAACCCGCGTGTCCTGTTTAGGGGACCCGGTTTAGCAAACCGGTGCCATCGGCCACTAGGCGACTCTTCCATTTTTGGGTGACCGAGGGGATTCGAACCCCCGACCCTCTGCTCCACAGGCAGATGCTCTAACCAACTGAGCTACGGCCACCATATTAATACTATCTGGAGCGGGAGACGGGATTTGAACCCGCGACCTTCTCGTTGGCAACGAGATGCTC
>CAZAEB010000029.1:0-6643 GCA_964484095.1 uncultured Gammaproteobacteria bacterium | reverse complement strand
TTTGCCGCTTCAATAACCTCTTTTTCTTTTTTAAAAGTTCCTCCAGCGGCGCGATCATGACCTCCGCCAATACCCATTTTCTCCATGACATCTCTTACGTTTACACTGTTGGGAAGTGATCTCAATGAAACTTCACAGCCTCTGTTATTCCTTGGAGTTGCCACAAAACCCCACGGATGGTCCTGAATCATGCGAAGATATTGGGACACATAAATATGAGTTGCCTTGCTTACCTCATTGCCCGAGCAGTTTCCTGTTTTTATAAATTTGCGATCAATAAAACTCGTTTGAAAGTTAGGCCAACCGTCAATTTTATGGTACTGAGTGTTTTTAATGAGTTCTTGGATTAAAGTAAATACTTTAATGGAGAGGGCGTGGTATCTGGATTGAAATTCCTGAATCTCAGTGTTTCCAATCTCAAGTAGTTTTTTTGCTATCGTTAAGGTTTCGGTTTGGTGGGGTTTGAGATAAGTAAAGTTGCCGGTATCACCAAGAATACCTAATAGGTAAATCTCTGCAAGACTCTTGCTAATCTTTTTGTTTTTGTGGAAGGAGAGATAAACAAGCTCAGCGCAAGAGGAGGCAGAAGAATTAACCAAACTTAAGTCAAATTTGTCAATCGGAGAGCTGTGATGGTCAATACAAATTGTTTTATCGGCCAGTTTTTTAAGTTTTTCTGGTTGGAAAGTAAACCTTTCGTATTGGCTTCCGTCGCAGGCAATCAACAAACTTTTTTTAGTTACAACATCGGCAATGTCGGATACAAACTTTATTTTATTGAAGTTTTTAAAAGTTTGAAATGTATCTATTGATTTACCGGTATAAACAATTTCTATCTTTTTTTTGGGCCATTTCTCAATTAAAAGCGCGTAAATAGATAAGGCGGAGGCGATCGAGTCATCGTCTGGGGACATATGGGCGGTAATGAATATCTGCTTTGACTGTTTTGTTAATTCAAAAAACCTAGACGAAAAGCTGGAGGAAGGTTTGGAGTAGTTCATGGTTAAGATTTTAACATGGAGCACTTATTTGTTAAAATATACTTCAAGGATGCGTAGCTCAGTTGGTAAGAGCACTGATCTTATAAGTCAGGGGTCCCAGGTTCGAGTCCTGGCGCATCCACCAAATTTACTTTTTTAGTTCTCTTTCAAGTCTTCCAAAGTAGTATTTTTCCCAAAGCTCAAGATGGTTTCTTGCCGATTCCCCGAATTTGTCTCTCATCCCTATTCTTATCAGGGTAGTGTTAATTTTGTTTTCAGCAATGATCTCTGCTACCGCGCTTCCTAAACCTCCAGTTATCTGATGGTCTTCCAGGGTAATTGTTTTTTTTGTGTCGCATGCCTTTTTTATCCCCTTTTTGTCAATTGGTTTTATTGTGTGGCAGTTTACGACTCTTACGTCTTTTAGTAAAGTTTGGAATCTTTCGGATGTAATTAGGTAAGCAAGTATCGGTCCTGTGCCAATAATGGTTGCCCCAGTTCCTTTTTTTAATGTTTCCAATTTCCCCAAGTCAAAGCCAGAAGCTGGTTTTAATACCGGGGTTTTTGGCTTTGATAGTCTTAAATATACCGGCCCGGCAGTTTTGGCAATAATAGCGACTGCTTTTTTTGCTTGGTTATAATCAACGGGAGAAACAATGGTCATTTCCGGCAGTGATCTCATTAGGGCAATATCTTCTAAGGCTTGATGAGTAGCTCCATCAGGTCCGGTAGCCAGTCCGGCATGAGAACCGACAATAATTACTTTTGCCTTGTTCATACAAATACTTTGTCTAATTTGCCCCCAGTTCAGTCCGGGAGAAAAACAGGCAAAAGAGGCTAAAAATACAGTTTTTTCACCCAAGGCAAGACCGGCGGCTAGGGAAGCGGCGTTTTGTTCAGCGACTCCGACTTCAAAAAATCTGCTGGGAAACCTGCGGGCAAACTCAGAAACTCGGGTAGATGAGGCCAGATCGGCGCTGACCACAACCACTTTTAGGTTCTTTTTTGCTAATTTAACTAAGCCATCTCCAAAACCGTCACGAACTGATTTTTCGATCATTTTTCCTCCTTTTTTATATTAACTTCATCTGAGAACTTGTGTTTTCTAGGTTGTATTCACGCTCGAGCCTTTTGGTTAGAGAGCGGAAGTTGTTTTCTTCAAAAGTTTTTTTAAGGTTTTCGATTCTTTTTTTGTTAAAAACTGCTTTTTTAAGGCTAATTTTAATAGGAGCATCCAACAGGACCTTAGCAAGTTTTTGACAAAGATAGGCAGCATTTTTCTCAGTTTTTAACTTTCTCCGCATATTCTCCGACAATTCTCCGCATCGGTTGTAAACTTCATCCAGGGTTTTGTATTTTTGCAAAAGATTGGCGGCAGTTTTAGGACCGATACCGTTTACGCCAGGATAGTTGTCGGAAGGGTCGCCCATTAGCGCTTTATAGTCGATTACCTGGGTTGGTTTTATGCCTAGTTTTTCCTCAACTTTTTGAGGGCCATATTCATTTAGCTGAGAGATTCCTTTGCCGGGAGCAAGCAGGCTGACTTTTTTATCAACCAGCTGCATTAGATCTTTATCTCCAGTGACAATAATTATTTTTTTGACGGCTTCTTTCTTTTTAATTTTTTGACAAATAGTACCGATAAGATCATCAGCTTCAAAACCGGTTTTAGAAAAAACAGCCAAATTGGTGGTTTTTAGGGATTTTTTAAACGGCCTCATTTGGGAAGCTAGTTTTTCTTCCATTGGTGGTCTTTTGGATTGATAACCGATGAATATATGGTGTCGGAAATTGGGTCCAGGAGCGTCAAGACAGATTATGAGCCATTTAGGTTTGGTTTCTTTGAGCACTGCCAGAAGCATGCTAAAAAAACCATAAATCGCGTTCATTGGTTTACCACTTCTATTAGTTAAAAACGGCAGAGCATGGTATGCGCGATGCAGAATTGCGTGGCCATCGATGATGAGAACAGTTTTTTCCCTTTTGGCAGTTTTTGCTGTCATTGATTCAATTTTACCATTGTTGTAGTATTGATTAAATATAAAAAACCAACTTTTACCATGCAGCAACATCCAATTCCGCAACAGATTTCTTCGTATGAGTTTCGCCTAGTTGGAGATATGACCTTAAAGCAGTTTGTTAAACTGGCTTTGGGATTGATTTTAGCTTTTCTGATTTTCAAGTCAGGACTGCCTTTTTATTTCCGTTGGCCGCTTTCTTTTTCTGTTGGTTTGCTGGGAGTTGCTTCAGCCTTTTTGCCGATCCATGATCGTCCTTTTGAGGTTTGGGTAATTAACTTTTTTAGGCGAGTTTATTCGCCAACGATTTTTATTTGGAAGAAGCAGGAAAAGGATTACGTTTTTGCGACTGTTACTGCCTCATCGCCGGTACCTAAGGCAAGAATGATTCATGTTGAAGACAAGAATGTTAGGCTAAATGAATACGCAGGCACTTTTCCCCAAAGTCCTATTTCTTCTACTTTATACCCCAAGCCATTGGCGGAAAAAAAGCCTCCAAAAGAGAGGTCGACAGCCCCTGTTTTTGGAGCAGAGAAAGCTGATGAGATGTCTCCCGAGGCAATGAGCAAAATTGAAAAGATGTTTAAGGGACCAAAGCCAACAGGAGACTATATGCAGCCTGAATATGAAAAAACCCCAATGCCGGCAATACCGACAATACCCAATATTATCAATGGAATTATTTTGAATGAAAAAGGAGGGGGAATCGAAGGGGGAATAGTTGAAATTCAAGATATTGGCGGTAATCCAATAAGAGCAATGAGAACAAACAGCTTAGGTCAGTTTCAGACTGCAACTCCGCTAGTAGGGGGAGATTATCTGATTATTGTCGATAAAGAACCTTATCGGTTTGATATAATTAAATTAAAGATTAAAGGAGATATTGTTTTGCCAATCAAGATTCAGGCTAAAAGAGGAGCGATAGCTTAGTAATTGCCATTTTTCTGCCCATGGATAAAAAGAAAATTGCCGTAAAAGGAACAACACAAGAACATCTTCCCATTGAAGATATTGCTGAAAACATGGTTATTAGCAAAGATGGGTCTTGTTGTTATATTTTGGAAACATCGTCAGTGAATTTTGATCTTCTTTCTCAGCGAGAACAGGAGGCAATGATTTACGCCTACGCGGCAATTTTAAATTCGCTAACCTTTCCTT
Organism: uncultured Gammaproteobacteria bacterium; assembly: GCA_964484095.1. GTDB lineage: Bacteria > Patescibacteriota > Microgenomatia > UBA12405 > BS750m-G30 > CAZAEB01. Next base: position 2,487 of record CAZAEB010000029.1, on the reverse strand, counting down.
TGCAGATTTTTATCCGTTCTGCGGTTAAGGATCTGTCGTCATATATTAGGTATTTGCGCAGCTGGGAGGAAAAAACCAAAAATCCGCTGGTAAAGAAACAAATTAGTCATTATCGGGAATTTGTTGCTGAGGTGGTAGAGAAAAACAATGTTTTGGCAAAGTCATTTTATTTGGTAATTCCTTTTTCTTCTTATGGTTTGGGAGTGAAGTCGGTAAAAAGCAAACAGTTACCGGTGTCAAAAAGTAAAGTCATTGAAAAAGCAAAGGCAAGCTTGGAGCCTAAAAAAGAACATGTTTTGCGAGTATTTGCCAGATTAGGATTGAAAATGAGACAGTTGGGAACTAAAGAACTGATGAGTTTATTTTACGGAATTTATAACGAGGAGTCGGCAGAACTTAAAGATGTAACCTTAAACGATTTTGCTGCTCCGGTGGTTAAAAAAGCTGGAGGCCAGTCATGATTAACAAGATAAAAAGCTTTTTTCCAAACAAAAAGGATGAGGCCAAAAAAGAAGAGGAAAAAACCAATCAGAAAAAGGTTTCCCTTAATGCCGGAATAACCACGGTAAAAGATATTATTGCTCCTTCGGCAATCGAGGTTGATTTTACTTTTTTAAGAATCAACAATAGGTTTTATAGAACTTTTTATGTAGTTAACTATCCTCGCTATGTTTCTCCCAACTGGCTTTCTCCCTTAATTAACTTTGATAAGGCTTTGGATATTTCTATGTATATTTATCCTACGGAAGGAAAAGAAGTATTAGACGATCTTAGAAGAAAAATTGCCGAGATGGAGGCAGAAATTTCTACCGATATTCAGCGGGGCAGGGTGGTTGACCCGACTACACAAGCAAAGCTTGAGGATGCCCTATCCCTTCAGGCAGAATTGGCCAAGGGTTCGGAAAAGTTTTTCCAGTTTGGACTATATATTACTGTTTCGGCTTCTTCAGTTGAGGAATTAAACAGAACCAGTAAAGAGTTGGAGTCTTCGCTGGGAGCACTGCTAATAATCCCAAAGCAAGCGGCATTGCAAATGGAGGAGGCGTTTAAAACGGTTTTGCCATTGGCTAAAGATGAACTTAGAGTTACTAGAAATATGGATACCACTTCTTTGGCAACGACTTTTCCCTTTGTTTCTTCGGATCTTTCCGATGATAAGGGGGTTATGTATGGAATAAACCAGCACAATGGTTCTTTGGTGGTTTTTGATCGGTTTTCATTAGAAAATTACAACTCGGTAGTGTTTGCAAAGTCAGGCGCCGGAAAAAGCTATTTGGTAAAACTTGAGGCGCTTAGATCTTTAATGTTTGATACCGAGGTAATTATTGTTGATCCGGAAAACGAGTATAAAACTCTTTGTGATTCGGTTGGAGGTCAATATATTTCCTTTGGATTTAATTCAGCCAGTAAAATCAATCCTTTTGATCTTGAAGTGGGAAAGGTTGCTTCCAGCGATGAGGAAAATGAACTGCAGAGAAAAATCCTTTCTCTTTATGGTCTATTTAAAATAATTATGGGCCAGATGACCCCTCAGGAAGAGGCAATTTTAGATAGGGCTTTAATGGCTACCTACAAAATGAAGGGGATTACCCCTGATCCGACTACTCATCAAGGCAGGCAGATGCCTTTAGTGGAGGATCTTTACAAGGCTCTTATTGGTATGGAGGAGGAAAAAGCCGCCTCTTTAGCGGCTAGATTGGAGAAGTATATCAAGGGTTCTTTTGCCGGTCTTTTTAACTCTCAGACTAATGTTGATGTGGACAATAAATTTGTAGTTTTTGGAATTAGAGATATTGAAGACGCCCTGCGTCCGGTAGCAATGCATATTATTTTAGAATATATTTGGGGAAAAATCAGGAGCGATTTGAAAAAGAGACTGCTTATCGTTGACGAGGCCTGGCATATGATGAGACATCCTGACTCGGCAGCATTTTTGTTTGGAATGGCTAAAAGAGCCAGAAAGTACTATCTTGGCCTATCGACAATTACTCAGGACGTTGATGATTTTATGGGAACAGAGTATGGAGGGGCGATTATTAAAAATTCTTCAATTAGAATTTTACTTAAACAACATCCGGCGGCAATTGAGCAGGTAGGGGAAGCATTCTATCTTTCTGAGGGAGAAAGACAGTATCTTTTGGGAGCTGATATTGGCGAGGGTATTTTCTTTGCCGGTCAAAATCATGTTGCTATTAAAGTAATTGCTTCTCCTCAGGAGCATAAACTGATCACTTCTAATCCTGAAGATATACTTGCGATGAAAAAAGAAGCAGAAGTACAAAAACCAATTCAGCCAGAGGGCGATTCGTGAATCGCCCCTACTTATTCAATCCATTCAATTTCGTGACTGTCCGGATCAACACCCTTATCTTTCAGCCATTCATACACCTGCCATTTAATGTCTGTTTTGTCTCCCGATTTTATCCTAACAATAAAAGTTAATGGGGCTGAATAATTGAGGTAAAAGTTTTCATTTTCAAAAGGGAC
>CAZAEB010000028.1:0-6907 GCA_964484095.1 uncultured Gammaproteobacteria bacterium | reverse complement strand
TTCAGGCAAAGTTAGTGGATTACCCTCGATGCTGTTTGAAACATAGGTAGATTCTGTTAAATTATCTCTTTCAAGCTTAAGTTCAAGTTCTTTTGGAATCTGCATTGCCTCAAGTCGGCCATAATAACGCTCAACTACGGCAAGGTTGTTTAATATTTTGGAAGAAAGTGTATATTTTGGTTTAAACATAATTAAACTATATTTGTAAAATCATTAATTGTCAAGCTTTTTGTAAACATAATTGTCAACAGTTCTCTGCTCATTTTTCAAAACGAAGGAAAAAACAATAAAACCACGACTTAATATGTAGTGAAGAGAAATACCAAAAATTCTCTAAAAGTAATCGGTAGAACAGCGTTTTTACTTACTCTTAGAGAGAGCTACATTACCACCAAAAATATTTTGGGAATTTTTAGCCATCCTTTCAAAACAATAAACGAAATAAAAAAAGAAAAAAACTATTCCCAGGCGATTATTATCCCTACAGCAATCGGCTTTCCGTTCATGACTATAATTGCCGTTTCAGGGCTTTATATAGTTGTAAAATATTTTCTAAATTTTCCCTTTCCGCCAATAGCCGGAATCATCCTAAAAACCTTTTTAATAGCTTTCGCAATCTACACTATTTTAATTTCTGCATATCTCGGCTACTGGATAATTAAAGTAATTTTGAAAAACAAATCATGACTTATTGTGAACAGCCGCCACGGACATGGAGACTTATTGCAGGAAATAGATATGGTTGCCATCCGGAACATTTTTACGACCAACCTCGCAGACAAAAAGCAATAGATATTACTCTCGATGAGGTAAAACTTTCCGACTTAATAGAACAAATATGGAGAGGACTAAACTTTGAACCCAATGGAAACGGCAGAGGAGAAATTAATGAAACAGTTCTCGTTTGGCAAAACCCTCAAAAAATCAATGTCTAGCCTTAATTTTTTGGCCCAATTGCGGCAATTCTTACTTTAGAAGGAACAAAAATTTGACTGGCAATATTTTTGGCCTTTTCAAAAGTTACCTTTTCTATCTTTTTGGCAACATCTTCCGGTCTGATTATTTCTTTTCTTAAAAGCCAATTAGTGTTTAGTATAGTAGTAATTTCGGCTGGATCTTCCATTGAAATCATAATTCTACCGATAATCATTCTCCTGGTTTTTTCCACCTCGTTTTTTTTGAGATCTTTGCTTATTTTACTAATCTCTTTTTCTACTAAACCAATCGCTTCTTTTGCCACTTCGTTTTTCACTCCCGCCGCTATTGCCAAAAATCCGGCTTGAGAATATTCTCGGCAATATGAATACACATAATACGCCCAGCCTCTTTTTTCTCTAACCACCCGCCAAAGCCTGGAGCTCATTCCCCTGCCCAAAACACCATTAACCACATGAAGCTCCGGCCAGCGATTATCAGCAATCGAAAATGTCGGCAGTCCCACCAAAAAATGAGTTTGCTGGGTGTTTTTGCCCTGCCAAAAAATCTTTTCTTTTTTTGACTTTACCTTTACCTGAGGCTCGTTTTTTTCTACTCCCTTTCTACCGTCAAAAAGCTTGGCGATTCTTTCTTTGACTCTTTCAATATCCCCTGTCTTTCCCACCACCGCCAAACTCATTCTTTGAGGATGGTACCACCCTTTGCGAAACTCCAAAAAATCTTTTCTACTCACCCCTCTTATCACTTCTTTTCTTCCCAAGGTTGATCTTCCTAAGCGATTTTTTCCCAAAAGCTGCTGCTCAAAAAGATCTTCAACCCAGTCTGACGGCTGATCTTCATACATATTCATCTCCTCAATAATCACTCCCTTTTCAACCTCTATCTCTTCAGCCTTAACCAGCGAATGATTAAGTAGTTGAGAAACCACCTCAAGGCCGCTGTTAAAATATCTCGGAGCCACTTTTACCCAGTAAGCAGTTCTTTCTTTACTGGTAAATGCGTTATATATTGCCCCTATTCCGTCTAAAAACCGGGTCAGTTTTTGGGACGTCGGCCATTTTTCCGTTCCTTTAAAAACCATATGTTCAAAAAAATGAGCCAGCCCCTCCTGGGAAACTTTTTCATGTTTAGAGCCAACCTTAACCATCAGCTCAATGGCTACTGAAGTTGCTTCAGGCTGAGGAACCAAAATAACATTAAGACCGTTTTTTAATTTAAACTGAGCAACATTCATGCAGAGATTATAACACTTAATTTTAAAACTATGGTATTCTAGAAAAATGGAAGAAAAAAGTGAGCAGGACAATAAATTAGAGTTAACCACCACCGAGCAGGCCCACACCGCCGTGAGAGGTGCGGCGGGAGATGCTTTAAACAATAAAATTGCCTCAGTGAGCGTATTTTTACAATTAGACGGACTATCTGAACTTTCCAATGAAGTCCTTAAATTCTCTGTTAAACAACCTCCAAAACCAGATGGGGAAAGTATTGAAAACCAAGTTACCCTCAGCGCCCAACAGGTAGTAGACGAAATTTCAGAAAAGAACGAGGGAAAAGATATTGAAGAGCTGATCTCCGATTTAACAGAACAAATTAGAAAATCTCGATTAAATGCACGAGACATGGAAAAAGCATTAAAATCTATGAAAATTATAGAAACCGTTTGGGGCAATCTGCAAACTCTTGCCGGCAACAATCCCGGCAAATCAAGACCTCCCTTAATACAAACCTCTGTAGGAATTTATTTTGATCTTTACTATTCTCCACCAGAAGAAAACCCACAAGAAAAATATGGCAACTAACTAAAGGCCTTTAATAAACTGGGAAAGATCTTTTTTCATCTCCTTATCTCTTAGCCCCATCTTTATGTTTATTTTAAGCCAGCGCAAGGGATCACCGGTGGTTACCCACTCGCCTTTTTTTATCGGCTCGGCAATAACCACATCCTCTTTGGCAAGAATATTATTACTGTCAGCAAGCCAAAGCTCATTGTTTTTGCCTAGTTTTTGTTTAGCTATTGCCTCAAAAAGCTTGGGCGAAAAAATGAATCTTCCAAACTGGGCAAAGTTTGATAAAGCTTTATCAGCGGAGAGCTTCTCAAAAATTGCTGAAATTCTGTTGGGATAATTTTTATCTTTCATGTACTTTACACTCCCATAACGACTAATCTCCTCCCATGGTACCTCTTGAACCCCCATAACTGCCGCCGGTTGGTACTTTTGAAAAATATCAATAAGATGACTGATATACCCTCCCGGACTATCTTCAATCAACATGTCATCACCAAACATGAACACAAATGGGTCTTTTCCCAAAAATCCTTTTGCCGCCAGAGCTGGTGAAGCGTTGCCGTAAGGAAGGCTCTTGCCTTGGGGGATAAACCGCCACAGCTTAACCTTTTTCCAAATATATCTCAAGCTTTCCAAAAACTTTTCTTTTCCCGACTCTTTTAAGAACTTTTCCAGCTCTAGATCAGGAGTAAAATATTTTTTAATCTTGTTATCACCGTGGCGATGAACAATAGCGATCTCTTCAATTCCTGCCCCCACCATCTCCTCTACTAAATATTGAATATTCGGCTTATCTAAAATCGCTACCAACTCTTTGGGATATCCTTTTACTACCGGCAAAAATCTTGTCCCTCTTCCGGCGGCGGCAATAACGCCTTTTTTAATCTGCATGTCTTAATATAATATCACTCAAATTGTTAAAAAAAACAACAACGTCATCAAAAGACAACTTTCCATCCTTGTTAAAATCAACCGGAAACATCTTTCTAAAAGCTACTTTATTCTCTTCATTTTCGAGGACGATTATTGACTGGCGAGGCAGATAATATGGTTTTAATATTACTATTCTATACCGGCCACCGATTATCAAATTGTGAACTTCGGCAAGCTGTCCCTTCCCGTTCTCAATTCTCATCTCTCTTTTTTCAAAAACAACCTCCTGTCTGTCGTTGTAAATTAAAACGGTAAAATCATTACCGGAACTTTTCAGTTTAGGAAACAAATTCACTTTCAAAGAAAGGTCAACTGCACCAACAATCTCTAAAGGCCAATAAATTTCCGGAGATACTTTTTCCCCTTCCTTAGAAACGACAATTGCTAAATCTTTTTTACCCGGTCTGCTTGCTACTTTTAAATGCAGTTGAATTAACGTTTCCTCAAAAGGCTTTAAACCAGAAAACTCGGAAAAAAAGTATTCCAGATCAGTGGTACCTCCAATAAGCTCAAGATGATAACCATCCTCTTTATCCCAAATTGCTTGGCCCTCATTTTTAATAATTAGTGGTATTTTATATGTTGAGTCCTGAATAAGCTTTTCCGGAAGAATGTTTTGAATGGAAAAGTTTTGCTCCTGAACCGGATTTCCTATTACTTTTTTTACTCCCTTGATTTGTTCATATTGAGGATAAAAATCTTTCTGATCCCCTGGCTTCCTCCAGGAAAAATGATCAAAGGGTTCTGCCTGATAGTTTAGAATAAACGGAGTAATCGCAACCACTTTTGAGTCAGAAGTTACCCTTTCATAATATATCGAAAAGTACTCTGCCACCTTGCCGGCAGAATACAAACCATGCTGGCTTTCAATCCCCTCAAAATGAGGCCAGCCTGTTTCAGTGATAAACACCGGCAGATTTTTGCCCACCCCATACCTTTTTAGCAGTTCCAGCTCCCAAAGATAAGTTTTTATCGAGTTTCGGCCACTGCCCATTGGAGAACCGACAAACCCATGATTTGGATACGAATGAGAAGCCCAACCATCAAGGTTTTCAAAAAGAACCGGTAGTCCTCCCTCAACCGACTCATCCATCTTACTCAAAAAAACCGACTCGTCTTCATATTTAGAAGGTTGGCTGGGAGCGGCGGCATCAAAACCGGCCATCATCACAAAATAATCATCAGACCTTTCTTTTAAAGCTTTCGAAAAGGCTTTTATTACTTTCGCAAAGCCTTGAGGGTCGACCTCTCCTCCCCATTCACTGCCATGATTAGGCTCATTAAATAAAACAACGTATCGGTTTTTGACCACCCAGTGGAGGGAATTTAAAAAGTCGGCCCAGGAGCTGGCCTGGGGCGGGTTTGGTCTTTGCCAGTAGTCCCCTTCCGGAGAGGCGGCAATTCTAACAATAGGGATAAGATGAAGTTCTCTCATTCTGTCAAAAACTGCCTGCCATTTTTTTAAGTCTCTATCATTCTCCTGAATAACCACGGTTACATATCCCCAATCCCCGGATTCGTTTACAAGTTTAGCGGCATCGATAAGTTCTTCCTCACTGGCGACTGCTAAATGAATGCCAAATTTATTATTTTGAGAGGAAATCTCGGCAGTAGCCGAAACTGTTTTCGGAAAGAATAGAAATAAAAAAAGCAAAACTGCCCAGAGTGTCTTAGTTTTCACTGCAAGCTAATTTTACCATTTCCGGCTTGAATTAGACTTAAAGAAGAATTAGCAAAGCAGAAAGAACAAAGATCAGTCCACCAACTACTGCTCCTCCACCAGGAAAAGTTATTCCTACCTTGGGAAGCTCAACCGGAATTGTTGGCTGGGCGGTAGGGGTCGGTTCTCCCGGAATATATGTTGGCGTTGGTGTTGGGGTATTGGTGACTGTTGGAACGGGAGTACTGGTCAGAATTGGGGTAACAGTTAGGGTTGGAGTAATAGTCGCTGTTGGAATAGGAGTTGGCGATGGCGTCAGTTCTCCGGTTGGAGTTGGCGTTACTGACGGTTGGCTAATAGTAAAACTAAGAGTGCAAGCATCAATAGGGTCTCTGGCGGCCGCTTTTTGAGGAGTGGTAGGAGCAATTGGCTCGATCCTTAACTTATATATTTTCATCGCCAAAATAATTCCCAGCACCGCCAGGACTACCGTCGCCACCATCACTAAAACCAGATATGTACTTTTTTTACTTCCCATATTAATACCAGTCAAAATCAGACTGATTGTAAACCATTGACACAACTGTATAGCTTCCGGATGAAGAAATAGTATAGCTTACATAGTAACCCACTTCCTCCCTCCAATTTGTTGTTTCACACCAGTTATCAACAATCTGGTTGCCACTGCCTCCGCACCAAATCGCCTCTGCCCCATTTCTAATTTTGAATCTTGCTTTAGAAATCCCTAAAGGAGAAGTGGTTGAACCTTTAGCAGCAAAATAGACTGTTTGGTCAAGACTCAAAGTTGACAGATCGGTAATCTGCTCCCAGTCTTGGTTATACACCTGGCAATAGTCACACTGAGGTTTAAAAGGAGGGGTCGGAGTTGAAGTCGGTGACGGTGATGGAGTCAGTGTTCCGGTTGGAGATGGCGTAGGAGTTAAAGTCACCGTTGCAGTCGGAGTGGGACTGGGCGGACAAGCACAGTCGTCATTTGCTGAACACGCAGGGTTAACACAAGCTCCGGAAGAGCTGTTGCACTCCAACTGAACCTCAACTCCACCGGCAATTATCTTCGGACAGGGATCTGGAACAGCGTTAGCATCACAATCAGAAAAACAGGTCAACTCACAAGGACCGGTATAATAAACAAAATAGTCTAAGGGAGGGTGAACATTGTCACATTTTCTCTCATCACCAGAAAAAGTTTCGCAAGCTCCGGAAAAAGTATCCACTTGGATGGTCATATTGCAATATAGAGGACCCAATCTCATGCTAGTTGCGCCGGCATTATTAAAAGTTTTATTCTGATTGCAGTTATCATGTTTACCATAACAAAAAGCCCTAACTGCCGAATAAGCGATCGGTGAACCGCCGTCATAACTAGCCTCGCAGTATGAATTTTCAATGTTGTTTTTATCAATGACGCATTTTCCCCCTGTCGGTGCCGGGACAGGATTTGAACTGTCTTCCGGCCATGGCCACCAGCCAACGCCAGGCCCTTTTATATTGGTAAATCCGGCTCCTGAGTCAGACAAAGCGGCCTCACGGCGGGTTTCTTGACTTTTACCAACCAGATACACTGCCG
>CAZAEB010000027.1:0-6990 GCA_964484095.1 uncultured Gammaproteobacteria bacterium | reverse complement strand
TCTTTATGCTCTATTATCTCTGTCTCCCCTATCTCCATCAGGTCTTTCCTCTCTCGGTCTGGCGATATTAACGACCATGTTTCTGTCACCCATAGGTTGATCATTGAACATTTCGATTGCCTTGTCGGCACCTTCTTGGGCCTCCATCTCGACAAAAGCGAAACCTCTAGATTTACCCGAATACCGGTCGGTAACTACCTGAGCAGAAACAACACTACCAGCCTCGGAAAATTTCTGCCCTAACTCATCCGAGGTAACGGTCCACGGCAAATTGCCGACGTATAGCTTTACTGAAGCCATATTAAACACCTCACACATCCGCTAAAAAATTACTTTTGGAAAAATTGTTGTCAGTTAAAGATAGAACTTGCTATCGGGGCTGAGCAAAAAATAATTCACTAAGAGATTTTTTGCAGACTAAATTGTTAACAGAGATATTATATATCATCGATAAGACAATAGTCAATTATGCTAGACTGAGAATATAAACTGATGAAAATAAAACACCTGAAAGGATTTTCATTATTTGAGATATTAATCATCGTCGTTATTGCTTCGCTTCTTTTCTTCTTCTCCGCTGTTTCTATTAATGGCCAGCTTAAAAAAGCAAGAGATAGCAAAAGAAAGGCAGACTTAGAAAAAGTGAAAGTCTCTCTTTATGACTACTTTTTTGATGCCGGTTGCTTTCCCAGCAGTCTTCCTGATTGTGGTGAAGGCCTGACTATAAGAAACACCAACTATCTAGAAAGATTCCCCTGCGATTCACAAAGTGGAGCCTATGGGTATCAGGTCCAAAACGATGACTGTCCTCAATGGTTCAAAGTTCTCGCCAATCTAGAAAATGAAAATGATTCTGGGATCGTTAAAACTGGCTGCCAATATGGGTGCGGTCTTGAATGCGACTATAATTATGGTATTTCCAGCAGCAACATGAGAACAAATGATGGTTGTGTCACTTACTACGCCTGCACCCCAAGCAGGGAATGCGCAGAATACGAAGATCCATACATCAGCCAATGTCCTGTAGTATTTGAAAATGATCCCTCTTGTAATGATGCCTGTGAAGATAAAGACAATCGCTGTCATGATTCAAGGGGAAAGAGAATTCCCGACTAGACTTTTTATTCCTTACAGCACTTATACTGCCACCTGATTGCCAAAACGACCAAACCATGCTTTTCTATTTCTTCTTTTGTATGAAATTTTTCCATATCCTTAGTGTTAAAAGAAAACAAAACTTCACATTCTAGTTTTCTCCCCGTTAGCTCTTTTGTTCCTTGCTGTTGCTCCGCTAAAACCAAAGTATCGCCTAGACGACATATAAAATCAGCCAGTCGAACTTCAAAACGCTTTCTACCATCAGCTACTGCTTCAAAATATTTCTGTTGGACTTTTTTAGTTATTTTAGCCATTACCCCACCATTGTACCAAAAATGAAATTTGATATAATCACCTTATGGGTGCCGCTCCAAAAGTTACTATTGCCACCGCAACCTACAACTGTCTTGAATACACCCAACTGTTTTTAAAAAGTTTGCGCAACTTTGCCAAAATACCCTACCACCTGATTATAGTTGACAACCACTCTACTGATGGCACGCTTGAATTCCTAGCTGGCCAAAAAGATGTTGAGTTAATAGCCAACAAGAGAAATCTTGGTTTTGGATATGCCAACAATCAAGCCTTTGCCAGAACAAAAACTCCCTACTTTCTAGGCATTAATAACGATACATTTATTTTCCCTGGTTTTTTTGAAAATCTTTTGTCTATAGCAGAAAAGCACCGAGATTATGGCGAATTTGGGGTAAATTCAAACTGTATTGGTGCCCGAAATCCTTTTACTAAAGAACTAATAAACAGTGGGTTTGATCAATTACTAAGCCAAGGTCATTGCCTTGCCAGTACCATAAAAAAATACTATGGCAACTACCAACAGTTTTTCAAAAAATTCTCTACTGTAAACAAAGGCCTAACAACTTTTGAGGTCCCGCCCAATTTTATCGGCGGATGGTGTTTTTTAGTTAGGACAAAAGAAATAAGACAAATAGGTAAACTCTTCGACACTCAATATAAAGTTGGTTTTTGGGAAGATGTCGATCTAAGCTGGAGAATGAAAAAACAGGGTTATAAAATAGGCAATATTAATGGAATTTATCTACATCACTTCACCCATGTTTCTTTTAAAAAGAACAAACTTAGAAAAACGGATCATGCTATTAGTCGGGCTAATGCTCTTCTTTTTGCTAGAAAATGGGATGAAGAAATCAAACAATTCTTAATTGTAAAATTTTCCCAATCAATAAGTCTTAAAAAAATAATGAACGACTACTTCATTTTTAAGGTATATTTTGGCAAGAGGCAAAACTATGATAAGCTGGAAAAATTGATAAAAACAAAATATCTCTCAAGTAAAAAAATGTGTTTTGATAAGTTTCTGCTCTTGAGCGCTTCAAACAAGCCTCAAGCCAAAAAGAAAAGATAATACCTAGTAATCCTCCCAAAAGTTCTTGCCCTTACTGTAATGCAGTAGTTCTAATTAGCCAACGTATTTTTTTAGTTGATACCAATTCCTAACTAGGATAGGAAAAGGCGGCTGGCGAAGAATTGTCGGGTCAGCAATTACATCTTTAAATATTACTCCTTTCCACCCAAGACCCTTTTTGCCCACAACCTAAAACTAAACTAGTTTCCTTGCTCACAACACAGATTATATCAGTTTTTAAAATGCAGGGACTGGTGGACTATGCTAAAACTTCGTTTTAACGACTTTTCCTGCCTTTGGATACATCTTCAACCGGAACATATTTGGTAACAAAATCGCCAGCGTTGGTCATAACGCCCACGACTACCCATAAGCTGGGGTTATTAGGCATTTCATTTAACTCATTCACATCCCCCACAAAAGCTTGAACCACTCCCTCATATTCTAAAGCAGTATTTTCTCTGAAAGCTATTACTCTTTTTTTGAATTTAGGGTTTAAAACATAGAAAGCATCTACAAGCGCCCGAGGTCGTTCATGCAACGCATCTTTCATTGTAATCTTCCACTCATTATGATCAATTCTACCCAACTCTTGCTCTTTTCCTCTCATGCCTTTATCTTAACATAAGATACGCTAGAAAAATACTATAAGACTTTGCAGGCCCGTCGGGACTTGAACCCAAAAGAAAAGTTTTGGAGACTTTCATGATACCAATTTCATCACGGGCCTATTTTTAAAGCAACAATATTTTAACATAATAGATTGTGGGGAGAGATTAGTGGACCCGGTGGGACTTGAACCCACGACCCCCGCGATGCCATCGCGGTGCTCTAGCCAACTGAGCCACGGGCCCAAAGCTTACTTAAACTTCTGGGTTTCTTTGTGATCGGTCTTTTTCTTACACTTTCGACAATACTTTTTTAAAAGTAGTTTGTCGATGGTATTAACTTTGTTCTTTTCAGTAATGTAATTGAATGAATTACACACCGAACAAACAAAACCAACAATTGTTCTATTCCCTTTTTTAGCCATGTGGATATTTTAACAGATAACTTCTCAAACGCAACCTAAAATCTTTTTTATCATTGACACCTATATTCTACTCCACTACAATCGTGATTGTCATGAATTTTGATTTAGAACAGCTTATTACTACTGTTGGTTACGCGGGAATTTTTGGAATGGTTTTTTCCGAGTCAGGTCTTTTGTTTGGGTTTATCTTTCCCGGCGACAGCCTGCTTATCACTGCCGGCCTTCTTGCTTCCCGAGGAATATTGAATATATATATTCTCATCCCTCTTTGCATTATCGGAGCAATTGGCGGCGACAGCGTCGGTTATTGGATTGGCAAAAAGGCCGGCAAAAAACTATTTAAAAAAGAAGATTCTTTTTTCTTCCATAAAAGAAACTTGGTTAAAGCTCAAAAGTTTTATGAAGAACACGGCGGAAAAACAATTGTCATTGCCAGGTTTATGCCTTTTATTCGTACCTTTGCTCCAATTGTTGCTGGTATCGGAGATATGAAATATTCCCGATTTATATTCTTTAATGTCTTTGGGGGAATTTTTTGGGTTTTGGCAACCACCTTTTTGGGCTATTTTGTCGGCTCAAAATTTCCTGGGGCTGATAAGTATTTTCACTATATTATTCTGGGGGTTATATTTCTCTCTGTTTTGCCTTCGGCAATTCACATGTGGAAAGAATACGGAAAAGACATTAAGAAAAAAATTCGCGAAAAAACTGGAATTAAGCTTCCTCTCCCCTAATTTTTGACTTATGCAAAGTTTTCCTGACTGTTTTTAACAGAGATTTCATTTCTTTACTGGTAAATGGTTTTTTCTTGTTATATTTACTATCAAGACAGTTTTTCGGTTGAAAGCTCTGCAAGATTAAAAAGATGTTATCATCAATCTTTTTCAGCTGACTGGCTAAGTTTAATAAATCTTCTTTCTTGTGAATCGTTGGTACCACGGTAATCCTAAACTCGCGCTCTATTTTTGACTGAACAATTATTTTTATCGATTCTTTTATTTTTTCGATGTTAAATTTCACTCCCGAAGCAACTTGGTAATTTTCAAAACTTGTTTTAATATCCATCGAGATAAAATCAACAAGACCCTCTTTAATTAGTTTTTTAATTATATTTGGCTTCGTCCCATTAGTATCAATCTTTACCTCCAACCCCAAATCTTTTATCTTCTGGCAAAATGCAGAAAGGTCTTCTTGGATCGTCGGTTCTCCTCCGGTAATACATACCCCATCCAATATCCTCTTTCTACTGCCTAAAAACTGAAAAATTTCTTCCTCTGAAATTTGTTTGAAAGAAGATTTATTGAAGTTTCTCAAGCTAACTAGATCCTTGTTATGGCAAAAGGGGCAACGAAAATTACAACCTACTGTAAAGACGGTCGAAGCTACTCTTCCCGGAAAATCAATCAAGGTTGTCTTTTGAAGTCCGCCGATTAGCATTTTACTTTATTTGATATAACTTTCTCATTTCAAACTCTGCCGCTTTACCATCATTCCATTGAGAAACCGGTCTTAAGTAACCTACTATTCTTGAAAAAACTTCACATCTGGTTCTTTGTCTCTTCTTTATTTTCCACCTCCTTTCTTTTTCCTACCCTTGAAACCAATTTCCTCATCGCATTTAGGACAAAACTCCCATTTTCCCGGCAGATATCCATGGATAGGACAAACCGAAAAAGTTGGTGTCACTGAAAAATACGGAAGTTTATAGTTTTCCGCCACTTTCTTAACCAAGTTTTTAACTGATCTGGTATCAGGTAAACTTTCTCCTAAAAATCCATGCAGTACCGTGCCTCCATTATACTTGCATTGCAAGGCGTCTTGGTGATCTAAAGATTCAAAAATATCAGACGTGTAGTCAACCGGCAAGTGAGTTGAGTTGGTATAAAAAGGAGCTGCGTTTCGTTCTTTGTAATTTTTTTCATTTGCGCAAACCATTTTTGGATATTTGGCTTTATCAATTCTGGCAAATCGAAAGGCCGTTCCCTCCGCTGGAGTTGCTTCTAAATTAAACATTTCTCCTGTTTCCCGCTGAAAGATTAAAATCTTTTCTCGCATGTAATCCATAACCTCTAGGGTAAACTCTTTTCCTTTCGGGTCGGCAATACCTTTTCCCAAAAGATTAATTAACGCTTCATTCATTCCGTTTATTCCAATCGTATTGAAATGATTCTTCCAATAAACTCCATTTCTGTCATAAATACCATTAAGATAATGACGGCAATAGGGATAAAGGCCCATTTTGGTAAACTTTTCAACCATTTCTCTTTTTATCACCAAAGACTCTTTGGCCAGATCCATAACCTCTCCTAAAATAGTGAAAAATTTTCTTTTGGCATATCCCTCTCCTTTGGAATCCATCTTAGCCTTATAACCAACCCGAGGAAGGTTGATAGTCACCACTCCCAAACTGCCGGTCAAAGGATTGGCAGAAAAAAGCCCTCCTCTTTTGCGCAAAACTTTATTATCAATTCTAAGCCGGCAGCACATACTTCTGGCATCGTCCGGATCCATGTCAGAGTTAATAAAGTTGGAAAAGTAAGGAATCCCATACTTCCTGGTCATTTCCCAAATTGGTTCGTAGTTTTTACTATTCCAATCAAAATCTTTGGTAATTGAATAGGTGGGAATTGGAAAAGTAAATACCCTCCCTTGAGCATCACCATCCATCATCACCTCGGCAAAAGCTTTGTTTATCATATCCATTTCTTTTTGAAAGTCTTTGTATTTTGCTTTTACCGGCTTGCCGCCAATAATTACCGTTTCATCACCAACCATCTTGGTAGGCTTTAAATCCATGGTAATATTTGTAAAAGGCGTGTTTCCGGTAATAAAAACCTTGCCCTTCCTTCTGGCTACAACGGTTTCATTTTCTGTGTTTGGACACCAGATAATACCAGAGTAATCCACCTTTTTTATCTTTTGGATGTAGGTATCCTGATGTTTGATTAACCTTAAAACAAAAATCTGTTTCGTTCCAATTGTTGGTTCCCTTACCAGAACAGTTGACCCCCAACCTGCATTAACAGCAATCATTTGTAAATCATTTATTGTCTCCAAATCAGAGCAGGCAATTTTATTATTTTCATATCCTTCTGCTTTTATGTACGTTTTCAAAAATAGTCTTGATTGCCTTTTGCTCATATTCAAAAGGACACTTGGCACAAATTTCACACTTTGCTTGCTAAACCAGCCATGAATCACTCTGGAAGATTTTGCATTAAGCTTAATTCTTTGTACTGGTCTTCCTAATCCTTCTTGAGTATATTCTGAGAAGCTAAGGCTAAAATGTTTTAACAGATTAATTATTTCCCGATAGTTTTTCCCATTAACAATCTTCGACTGGTAGATGCTGACCCGATAACAAGATCGATAATTTTTGCCCGGCTTTTCTAAACTCCCCTCTCCGATTATCCAAACCATTAATTTTATCTGCTCGTCGCTTAGTTTTATATCTTTAAGATTATTTTCTCCCGAA
>CAZAEB010000026.1:0-8019 GCA_964484095.1 uncultured Gammaproteobacteria bacterium | reverse complement strand
ATCTGGGGCCAGAAAACAAAATATATCGTTTTGCCAGACAGATTTTCTTTGTGCTCTTCAATATTCCAGCCATTGGCCCAGTTGTTTACCAATAAATGGTTTTTCAAAAGAACTGGCTTATTGTTTTGTAGATAAAAGGCAATCCAGTCTTTATTATATGACTGGTTAAAAACGATAATTGACGGCAGCTGCTTGTTTTCATTTTTCTCGATAGAGATAGCTCCGGGCAAGTTTGTTTTTATCTTCCAGTTATTATCGATTAGAGTATTTATTGGTTGAGAGTTGTAGCGAGATTGGGACAGTAGATTATACGGAATAGGAATAACGACAACCTCTTCTAGCTGATTTTGGGTTTTAAGATCGGCGTACGAAATGGCATTAAGAAGGATATTGTATCCGTAAGCCTGGTCGGTAGGAGGGACTAAAAAGTAGTCCCATTCAAATTCTGAGTTTTTACTCAGTTCGTCTTCAATAGAACAAAGGCTTGTGTATAAGTTTTTCAAGCAAAAACGAAGAGGTATGCCGCTAATATTTAGGCTTTTAAAACCTATGATATATCCAAGCGCATGAGGTATTTTCTCGAGATTAATACTGGTTCCGTAGGTGTTATTTAGGGCAGTGTAATTTAGCAGTGGTGTATTATCTGGGCTTTCCAATAGCTCTATTCCTGGAGAATCTTTATTTAGAGAATAAA
Organism: uncultured Gammaproteobacteria bacterium; assembly: GCA_964484095.1. Lineage (GTDB taxonomy): Bacteria > Patescibacteriota > Microgenomatia > UBA12405 > BS750m-G30 > CAZAEB01. The sequence goes on along the minus strand of CAZAEB010000026.1, from coordinate 7,325 downwards.
TTTGCTGAGCATTATAGTGCATGACTGGCGTGTCAGAAAAAAAGAGATTTTCAATATTATCTAAATTAATATTTTCCGGAAAAACTTTAAAAACTTCTCCATTAATATTATTTTGAGTTGAGTATAGATATATGGGGCCAAGCGGTTTGGGAATGTCTTCTGATAGACCATCGACACTAATTTCGAAGATGTTTTGATTAATATTAAGATTTATTATTTCTTGTTTTGGGTCAATCTTTATTGGGATTGAGTTGTTGGAAAGGTTTTTTATTGAATCGGGCAGGCTGTAATTAAAATATATTTCAAACTCATTTTTTAAGTTATTTTTGATAGATGCTTGAGTAAAAATTTCTTTTTCAACATCTACAACAGAAGGAGGTGTAATTTTTACATCCAGTATAAGATTAGGTTTTAAATTCCAGTTAACACCATTGTTTGTTATAGCTATTTTTTCTTGATCTATTTTGTCGTGTTTTGTAAGCAGGTCTCTAAAAGGAAAAACAATAGCATCTTTTTTATTAAAGCTACTGATATAATTGCCGTGTAATTGATATCCGGTATCCGAATATCCCCACAGGTAATCTGGAGAAATGATCGGGCTGTTGTCGAGTCCAAAAACAAGAGGCAGAGAAAGATTGGTTTGATAAAGACTTATCTTTCCAAAATTAGAATTGAGCTTGATATATCCTTGGCTTTCTAAACTATCAAGAATTTTTTTAGTTTCATACCGATAAATAATTTGGTCGGTGTTTTTCAAAGCTGTGCTGGTGGAACTTTTATCCCAAACGATATATTTAACATTATATTTTTCTAAATCTTTTTTAAAAGTTTCTGGATCGTTTAAATACAGAGAATGATAAAACTCCCTATAAGCTTGTTCATTTTTGGTTTCCCAGCGATCAAAATCCCGATCTAGAACTGGCTGTTTTAGCCCAAACCAGATAAAGCCTGATCCTTGGTATTTCCAGTCGTAATATTGCCAGCCTGAAGATTGATGAAGGGGCAGAGTTAAAACTAATCCGTCTGGTTGGTTTTTCATATGGTCCCAAAACTGGAAATAATAGTCGGGAATGTTAATTTTTACCTTTGGAGAAATTAGATTTCCAGAAAAAGCAGGATAAATATAGATTAAAAACAAAACTGTCAACACCGCTGTTATTTTTTGTATCTTACTAATTATTTTAAGTTTATTAAAAAGAAAATGAAGAAAATAGCCAAAAAAGACAACCATTCCAAACTGATATAGAATTGAAAATTTTGTATAAACAAATCTTAACGCCTCCTCCAGAAAGGATATTTTAATCAAAGCATCAAAAAAATTGCCAAATATCACCAGCCGGTTGGCAAGAAAAATAAATGGTATCCAAAAGAAAGGCAGAAAGATAAAAACTATTTTTTTCTTTTTTTTGATTCCCGTAATCATACCTACAAGAGCAAAAACAAAAAGGGAATATCCAAAAACAGAAATGTCTAATTTTTTAAAATGAGAATTCCACTCCGGCATAAGACTTTGGCTTTGCCACTCATCAAAGTTAAAAATTTCCCAGTTAAAATAAAACCCACGATTAAGAGGAATGTCTTTTAGGGTGCCAGTTTCTCTGTTTTTCAGTCTAAACTCTTGAGAGTGAAGTCGGTTATTTTTATTTATTCTTGGCGCCTCTGAAGAAGTAGAAATGTAATAGAGATTTGGCAGCAGCCAGAAAGAATTAAGCGCTAGTGTTATCACTATTAAACAAGCCGCAGAAGCAAGTTTTATTTTCTGTTTATTAAAAAACCAAACAAGAACAACAAACAAAGAAAAAATTCCAAAAAATGGATACCAAAGATGAGCCGCATATGCTTGAGGAGTGGCCAGAAGAGTAACAATAGAAAAAATAAAAAGTGTTTTTCTTTCTGGCTTTGTAAGATAGGCCAGTGCAGACCAAACAATCCAAGGAAGAGCGGCATATTGAGCGGGAAACATTTCAAAAGGAACATAAAACTGCTGGATAGTTGAGGGATTGCAAAGATAAAAAAGCCCTGACAAAAAAGCAATTAGCTTAAAATGGATAGTTTTTTTTCTAAAAAGAAAACTAGTCAAAAAATACATCCCTAAGGGTCCAGCTACTAAGCAAAAAAATACATACATATAGCGAAGCATGTTTAGCGGAAAGGTTAGGCTTAAAATCCATAAAATGATTACTCGAGGAAGGTCGACCATATGAGAATGGCCAGCAACTGCTCCTAGTCCTTGCTCCTCTCTCCAGAATCCGAAAATTAGACGTTTAAAATTCAATCCAAAATTTAACTCGGGGTGAAGAGTATCCCAGCCAGTTAAGAAAGTCCCTTTAGAATAACTGGCAATGCAAATAAGAACGGCAATGGCCGCAAGCAGAAAAGGATAGGGATTTAATTTTGGTAACTTTTTTGCAAACATTTCTGTATAATTTCAGTATACAATGGTGAAGAAAATTGGCAAACCTTTATCGGCTTTATATATCTTAATATTTTTTCATCTTGCCGTTAATATTGCTTGGCTGGTCATTAATAAAACTCCTCCCGCCTGGGATCAGGCGGCCCATTTAAGATCAACACTAATGGCTAGAGAGTGGTTGTCGGGAGGGTTGTCAATTAGTTTTGTCGATCTTCTTAAGAATTTTTACGCCTACCCCCCACTAATATATTTTACTGCTAGCATCTGGGCATTTTTTAGCGGATCGGGAATAGACCAGATAAGTTTTATTAACAGCTTGTTTTTTGTTATAGCAATATTGGGAGTATATAAATTAGTCGGTGATGTTTGGAATAGAAAGACGGCTTTAGTAGCGGCAATAATCTTTTCTTTTATGCCGGTTGTTTATGATATTTCCAGAAACTATTTACTTGATCTTCCCCTTACGGCCTGGGTTGTCTGGGGACTTTGGTTTTGGATAAAGTCGGACAATCTAAAGAAAGATAATTTTGCTTGGGGCTGGTGGGGGATGCTTATTTTGTCTTCGCTCACTAAGCTTAATGGTTTTATTTACTTTGCTCCAATGGGAATGATTTCTCTGATTAAAGCCATTAAAAACAAAGACCAAAAAAGACTTAAAAATATTATTTTGGGAGGAGTTGTTTGGATTATATTTGTTTCCTGTTGGTGGGTAGTAAATTGGGGCAACATCCACAGTTATCTGACCGGGCTTGCAGGTCAAGGTGAGCCCCTTACCGATCCGATGAATTTACTTAGTTGGCAAACTTGGATTCACTATATTAGATTATTTGTTCAGCATCAGGTTCAGCCTGTTCCGGCAATTATCTTTTTTGTCTGTCTGGGCCGATGGCTAACGCGTTGGAGAGAAAATAACTTTTCTAAAGTAGAAAAGAATTTAACCTGGTGGTTACTGGCTGTTTATGTAGTTTTTACGATTATTAGAAATAAAGATTTTCGATTCACCCTTCCACTACTTTCAGTAGTGGCAATAATAATGGCGGTGGAGATAGGAAGACTAAAAAATATTCCTCAAAAGATAATAATAAGTTTATTAGTTTTTTTCTGGGGAGCAGTGTTTGTTAATAATAGCTTTGGCTGGCCGGTTAAAAATTGGCAGGTCACAAGTAGCACTTTTCTGATTGGAGATGTTGAGTGGTTGGGTCTGGACGATTATCCAGTTGTTCAGGCAAAGCCATCGCTGTGGCCAAACGAAAAAATTGTCAAAAAAATGTATGAGATTTCTTTGGGCTCTGGCAAAAAAAACTGCCTTATGGCAGTTAATTGGGCGGAGATTAATGATAATAATTTTAAACTAGAAAGAGATTTGATCTCAATCAAAGGAGACAGATATATGGAGTTTTTCTCAACAGGAACGAGGCCTAAATTTAACAACTTGACAGAAATTGAGGATTTTATGGGCAATTATCAATTAGCGCTTGTTTCTGAAAAAGAGACAGATCCAGCTCCTTTTTACGCTGTTAACATAACATCACTAAAACAAGCTAGAGACTGGATATGGGAAAATCAACAATTATGGCAAATAGTAGAGGAATATAGTGTTCCGGGAGATAAAAAAGTATATCTGTTTTCCAGGCAGGCCAATTAATTAGAAGAATCTAAGATAATTCCCTTATCTAATAGACATTTATCCAAAAGATGTTTTTGGGGCTCACTAACAGTAATCTGACGATCGTTTTCATCAAAACTGGCTACATACTTGCTTTGCATGGCACAACCATCAATTGCCTGGTTTCTAATATATGTTTTTCCCAAAGCAATAGCTCTCCAGCCAACTATCAAGATAGCAAAGGCAATAATTCCGGCTTTAATTATTTCTGTGTATTTATTCATTTTCAGGTTTCGTTCTGCAATTTTTACAGAGACTCATCAGGATCGTTTTGCGATCGACCTGCTGCTTGTTTGTTCGTATTTCTCTCTCTTTTTTCTTCTCTGATGAGAAGAAATTTCCCCGAAGGGAGAGAGAAGGAGCCCCGGAGGGATCCTTCTCTCTTGGCGGCGACCTATTGGTCGTCGCGAAAGAACTCGACGCTGGTTCCGTTTTCCGCGAGAGTGACAAGCCGCACCGAGTTGCAACCTCCAGAGTCGTCTTCTCCGCATCCCTGACGCAGTTCTTGTTCAACGAGCAACAAGGCGTCCTCTCGAGATGTGCAGATCTCTTCTCCAGCCCCCCAGGCAGCATGCACCGATGCGGCGGTTCCGTTGGAAACCCAAAGAATGGTTCCCTCTCCGGACCCGCCATTGTCATACGCAGCCATTACTTCACTGAATCCTGGCCAGGTGGCCACGACGTCACCCATGACGGCCCTGCCGGCAGGAATGTTCATCGTTTCACCCTTGGGAATTCCGTTGAGAACGGTTGCTTCCAGGACGACGCCAGCCGGAATGATTTTCGTTACCTCCGGTTTTCTCGTCGGGACGACTTCCACAGCCTTAGCTTCGACCGGGTGGAACTTGCCGTCTGAGCCACAGACATACGCCGGTTGCTCCGGATGGCTTTGCCCTTCGAAGGCGGTTGTCTTTGTCTTCCAGGACCAGAATCCCCCCGTCTTGCATGTTGGAATGCTGTCGCACCCCGCTAATAACACAACAGCCAACAGCATTATCAGAACTACCGGAACAACTTTCCTTACGGTTTTCATCACTATCCTCCTTGTCGGGTGATGAATAAGAATTACTTTATGGTGGCACGAATTTCACACACCGCTCTGGGCATTTTATATATATGCTCAAGGCGGTGTGCAAAGTGCCACACATTGACCTAGTTCTTTTTTTTGAGAGTTGGTCAAATATATTGACCTTACGAACAAACAAGCTGTAAATGTGCAATGTTGAAATCGATAGCTAAAAGCGAATTTTCAAACTTCGTTTTCAACTTGCCGTTTTCAACGATAATTGTTTTTTAAATTTCTCCTCGACCGAATTTTCTGGCGATAACGCCTATACCACCAACAATGGCAGCGGCAATTATTTTAAGAAGGTTACTGCCTCCTGCTTCTGGAAGTTTAGCGGCAAGAATTTGGGTACTAATTGGGAACTGAGCGGTGTCTTCATCGGATTCACCAGATTCAGCAGTTACTTTGGCCTTATTAATAGATATTAAAACATCTCCTTGAGGAAGGCTGTTGCTGTCTTTTACCTGAACTCTCAAAAAGTACTCTTTTTCTTGACCTGGATCTAATTGGTCAATTGTCCAATCGGTTCTATTTTCAGTGTCTTTAAAGTCTCCATCACTAAGAATGTACTTGGTGTACTCAGGAATATAGTCGATAAGAGTGATGTTTTTTAGTGTTTCATCACCGGTATTTTTTACGTAGATTTTGAAAAATACCAACTCTTCGGCAGTAAATAGGATGTTGTCTGAAGAAAGATTATCGGACCAATAATTTTGGTCAATAGATTTAATCTTTTTATCAACAATAATTTGGCGATGAGATTCGCTATCGCCATATTGGTAGTTAGCGCTAACGCCCTTGGTGGTTAAGCCAAAAATGCTGATTGCTAGTCCGATAGTTAAAAATATATTTTTGTTCATTTTCCTTGCCCGGAATAACGGTATTTAATCTAACGAGGGTAGTATATCAAGCGTTATAGGACATGTCAAGTTATGGATATCATCTAGCGATGAGAGGATATTAACATAATTTTGTTGTTGCTTATTTCTTTAGAAGAAGTTAACATATTTTATGTTAAGTAAAAGAGATATTGAACAAATAGGAGCGATTATTGAAGAGAAAACATCTATTCATGTTACTTCTGAAGAGTTGAGTGAAAAAATAAGTCATTTACCTACAAAAGATGAGTTTTACAAGACAATGGATGAAATTATTGGAGAACTAAAATTAATTAGGGATGAGCAAGCAGCAATGCATTCTTCTTACGAAGATCATGAAGAAAGAATTGAAGAGCTGGAAAAACAGCAGGTGCAAAGCCAGAGCTCTTAGTCTTGTCTTTCTGCCAACACCAAAAGCCGTTTCCAGATGGTTCCTGGCGGCCAGCAGGTCTGCAAGATTAGTGTCTCTTTTTCTCCCTTATAAGATAAATACTCGGCTTGGTCGGCGTTGACGATTACTTTCTCAAATACTTTATATTTGTAAATTTCATTGTTGAAAAAAACAATAATGTCATCATCTGCCCCTAGCTTATCAAGAAGAAAAAAAACTGCATTATATCTGACAATATTGTATGAGTTGTTGGTAGAGTGGGCAAAAAGATACACGGTGTTTCCTTCTCCAGGGAATCCTGTTCCTTTGGCGTGAGCAATTCCTTTTTTTAACACTTCTAAGTACTCATCTTTATTATTAGGCAAAATGTTGGCAAACACCTGGGCAGAGGCGTTAATTTTTGGGATTGAGAGATAAAAATCCTCATAGTCTACTGATTGTTCAGGAATAGGTGTGGGTTTAATCAGCACATTCTCTTGTGTTTTTGGCAGTCGGTAGTAGTTTGTATAAGCGGTCAAAAGAGGTAGGTAAAAATATAGAAAGCTTGCAAGGCCAATAATAAATAGACCACTGCCTACTTTAAAAACAAAAGCTCTTTTTTTGGAGGGGTTGTAAAAAAGGACTGCTTTTTTTGTCCTTTTAGGGTCAATAGTTTTACCGGTAAGCTTGGGGTTAAAAAACTTTTTCAACTGTTTTTGGATCATAATGATAAAATTATAACAAAATGAAGTTTAAACTTGTTTCTGATTACAAACCAACCGGGGATCAACCTCAAGCAATTGAGTCAATAATTTCCGGTTTTAAAAAGGGATTGCCATCCCAGGTTTTACTTGGAGTTACTGGTAGCGGAAAAACATTTTCCGTTGCTAATACGATTCAGGCTTTGAATTTACCCACCCTGATTATTTCTC
>CAZAEB010000025.1:0-8039 GCA_964484095.1 uncultured Gammaproteobacteria bacterium | reverse complement strand
TTTTGCGTGTTATAATACCATCATGCCTAAGCGAACATATCAACCAAAAAAGAAAAAAAGAAAAAGAAAACACGGCTTTCTCACCAGAATGAAAACCTTAGCGGGACGTAATGTGCTTAAAAGAAGGAAGGCTAAGGGAAGAAAGAAGTTGACTGTTTAAATATTGTCATGGCTCTGCCCCAAGAGTACAGATTAAAACGCAAAAAGGATTTTGAAGAAATTAAAAAGAGTGGTCAAATCTATCACGCCTCCTTTTTTAGTGTTTTACTAACAAGAGATAAATCTCAAGATCCATCTCTTTTTGGATTTCTGATTTCCAAAAAAATCGACCTTCGAGCAGTAAAAAGAAATAGACTTAGAAGAATATTCTCCGAAGCGGTAAGGGTCAATATTTCCAATATTAACCCTGGATTTAAAGTATTGTTTTTGGTGAAGAAGGCCAGCTTAGAAAATCAGTCCAAAATCAAATCTTCGATTATTGAAGTGTTGATAAAAATAGAAGTGCTAAAGAGATGATAAAAAGACTCTTGTTAAAATTAATTTCCCTTTATCAGGGACTTTTGAATTTCAAAAATAAGCACATACATTTATCTGATTCGGCTTGCAGGTTCAGACCTACCTGTTCCCAATACTGCTATCAGGCTATTGAACACCATGGTATACTGAAAGGCAGTTTGCGGTGCGTAAAGAGAATTGCTCGCTGTCACCCTTTTAGTAAAGGCGGTTGGGATCCGGTTAAGTAATTAAATTTAAAAGAAATAAATGAATATCTGGTTTTCCTTTTTACAACAGCCGATAATTAATGCTTTAATGGCTTTTTACCAACTTTTTGGCGATATGGGATGGGCGATTGTCGGTTTAACTTTAGCATTAAGAACTGTGCTCATTCCTCTCACTTTGCCAGGAATGAAGGCGGCCAACAAAATGAAAGAACTGGCCCCAAAAATTAATAAGTTAAAAAAGAAATACAAGGATGACAAACAAGGATTTGCTAAAGCCCAGATGGGGCTTTATCGCCAGTCCGGTGTCAACCCGGCTGCGGGATGTTTGCCACAAATAGTTCAGATAATTATTTTAATTGCTCTTTATCAAGCCCTTCAAACAGTACTAAAGCCCAACGGGGCAGAGGTTATTACTGCCTTAAATGATATTTTGTATCCTGTTTTAAAACTTCCCCTAGACATAAGTTTTGACTTGAAGTTTTTGTATTTAGATCTTTCCAAGCCGGATGTTTTTAAAATCTCTGGGCTTCCTCCTTTACCGGGCTTATTTTTAATTTTAGCAGCCGCTTCTCAATTTTTTTCTTCAAAATTAATGATGCCTGCAGCAAAAAATAAGGAAAAAATGGCTAAAAAGACTCCCCAAAAAAGCGATGATTTTGCGACCGCTTTTCAAACTCAATCTTTATATCTTTTCCCCTTAATGACTATCTTTATTGGTTATACATTTCCATCAGGCTTGGTTCTTTACTGGATGACATTTTCTGCATTTACCTTAATCCAGCAAATGTTGGTAAAAAAGCATTCAGAAAGTAAAAGTTAATTTAAAAAGTTATCGTGAAAAAGAAAAAGAGTAAAAATAAGCTTGAAATTGTTGAAAATCTGACAAAAGATCTTCTTGATAAGCTTAATATTAATGGCTATAAAATTGAGGCTAGTAACGACTTGGAAAATGAACTTATTAAGATTTCCATTGAAGTTAATGAGCCAGGAATTTTGATTGGTTTCAAAGGAAAAACTCTTTTTTCTTTTCAACTTATTCTAGGACTGATGACAAATGCTTCTTTAAAAGAATATCAGCGTATTTTGGTTGATATTAATAATTATCGTCAGCAACAAAATGATCGCTTGAAAGAAATTGCCAGCAAAGCAGCCGAGAAGGCAAAAGCGATGAAACAAGAGGTGAGACTTCTGCCTATGGTTCCATATGAAAGACGTTTGGTTCACATGATTTTGGCTGACGATCCAGAAATTGAAACTTTTTCCGAAGGAGAAGGTATTTCAAGAAGAATAGTGATTAAATTGAGAGAATAGTGAATTTACAGATTTTTACCGATGGAGGCGCTCGGGGAAATCCTGGTCCAGCAGGGATTGGGGTGGTGGTTAAGGATGGAAAAAAAATAATTTTTCAAGCAAGCAAGTTTATCGGTCGAACGACAAATAATGTTGCTGAATACAAAGCAATGGTTCTGGCGCTTGACTGGCTTTTAGAAAATCAAGAAAAACTTGATTTAAATAGAATTGATTTCTATTTTGATTCTGAACTTTTGACTAATCAGATGAACGGAATTTATAGAGTAAAAGCTCCTCATTTAAGAGAAATTTATTTAAAAGCAAAAGAAAAAGAGTCAAAATTAGGTTTTGCAGTTTCCTATCATTTATTACCCCGAGAAAAAAATTTTGAAGCCGATGGATTGGCAAACCAAGCGATGGATGCGGCCCTTAGTAATAATGGTGGTTGCTGAAGAGTCGGTCTCTTGGTTAAAATAGATTAATGCCCGATAAACCGTTAGTTCGAATTGATGTTTCTTCTGATCTGTCTCAAGTAGTAGTTTTTGGGGCAGACACTTTTATCGGCAGAAATTTTGTAGGCAAGCTCATCGAAAACAATCTTAATGTTTTGGCGGTGGTTAAGGATTCTTCCGGAGTGGATTTTTCCGACAAAGAAGTTCTTGTGGTCGATTTTAGCGATTGGAAGACTGTTGAAAAAAAGGCTGACTATGTAGTTGATTTTTGGCAGGTCGAGGAGGCGGTAGAGTTGGCAACAAAACAACAGGCGAGGCTGTTGACAGTTGTTGATATTGAGAAAAAAAATAAAAGGATTGACCTGGGTTCGAGACCGGTAAGTTGGAGATTGGTCAAAACTGGGTTTGTTTACGGTCCTGATGAAAGCTCGGAGCCAGTGACATTTTTAAACAAGCTTTTTATCCAGGCGGTTTTAAACAAATCGATAAGTATCCCTTTTTCCGAGGATGGTCGAGTTTTTCCTATTTATATTACTGATCTTTGCCAAGCTTTGTCCAGGGCGCTGTTTATTTCCGGGTTGGAAAAGGGGCAACTGTATATTTTTGGAAAATCTCTTGGACTGGCAAAACTATTAAAGCTCATAGAGGGCCAGGCGCAAAATAACAAGAAGGTAAGAGTTGATCCTAATTTAATTTTGCCGGAAGTTGATGCTCACCGGCAGATACAAGAAGGTTGGCAAGTTTTGGGTTGGAGCCCAGAGACAAGCATTGAGGAGGGAGTGGTTGAAACTGCCCAATTCTTTTTTCAAAAAAAGGAAAATGGAGAGCTGGAAGAAGACTTACCTGAACCAGAAAAACAGCCAAAGCCTATTAAAAAACAGAGTGGCGATGATGAGGTGAAAACTGAGAAGATCAATCAAGAATATTGGCAAAAAAAAGCTATTCCAGAAAAAAAACTAGAAGAAGAAACAATAATTGTAGAGGACGAGTTTTCTTCTCAGGAAGAACCAGAAGAAGACATATTGCCGATTATTAGCCGAGAAAAACAAAAACCTAAAAGGGAAAAGAAACCTGTAAAAAGATTTTCAAAAAAAGGTTATTTCGGAACTTTTTTTGCAATTATCTTTTTGGCAGTGGTTGTTTTGGCAGGTAACGTATTTGGATCAATTTTCAATATTGCCATCGGGGGAATGGAGTTAAAAAGATCGGTTAATCTGCTTAAGACCCAGAAATTTGCTGAAGTGGAAAAGGTGGCCTTGAGATCGGAAAAAAGATTTTCCAGAGGAATAGAGCTTTCGACCACCAGGACACCCCAAATATTTTTTCGGATTTCTCAGATTGGCAAAAGAGCTAGTCGATTGGTTTTGCTGTCTTCCCGGTTAGGTTGGCGGGCGGTGGCAATTACTAGGAGTGTTTTTCAAGGAGGGGAGGCTGATCTTTCAAAAGAGAAAAAAGATATTGCTTTACAAATCGAGAGGCTTAGTTGGCAGTTGGGACTGCTCGAGGCAGAACTTTCTGGTCAATGGTCTTTTATTCCTGGTCGTTGGGCAAGCGCCCCCAGCCAGTACAGAGATAGAATCTCTCAACTAAGAAAAGGATTAGAAAAAACATTAAAAATTACCGATTCTCTTGATTGGATTTTAGCTAGTGGTGGGCAAAAACAGTTTTTAGTTTTACTTCAAAACAACACCGAGCTTAGACCTACCGGGGGATTTATCGGCTCATTTGCCTTTTTAAGCTTTACAGATGGTCAGTTGATTAATTTTGATGTTAAGGATGTTTATTCGGCTGATGGACAACTTAAGGGTCATGTTGAACCGCCGGCCCCAATTAGGCAAATACTTGGAGAAGAGTCCTGGTATCTTCGGGATAGCAACTGGAATCCTGATTTCCCTAAAAGTGCCCAAAATGCCGAATGGTTTATCGAAAAGGAAATGGGAATTAAACCGGACGGAGTGATTGCTTTTAATTTGACTGCTGCTCAAAATATTGTCGGCAGTTTGGGAGAAATATACTTGGCTGACTTTGACGAAAAAATTAACAAAGGAAATCTTTTTGAAAGAGCAGAATTTTATTCGGAAACCAACTTTTTTCCAGGCTCAACCCAAAAAGCCTCTTTTTTATCAGTTTTAGGGAGTCAGCTATTTGAAACAATTCGGACAGCTTCTCCGGCGGAATATCTAAGCATTGCTTCAGCAGTTTTTAGCTCTCTTGAGCAAAAAGAAATTATGATCTGGTCTCACAGCCAGCAGTTGAATAATGGTCTGCTTGCCAATAATTGGGACGGAAGGATTAAAAATATTGCTGCTGCTCAAGAGGGTGTTTTTTCTGACTATATTTTCTTAGTAGAGGCAAATTTAGGAGTAAATAAATCAAATTATTTCTTGCGCCGCAGTATTGAAGAAATGATTGATATCAAAAACGAGGGAACGGTCGATCATGTTTTGAAAATTAATTACGAAAATACTTCTCAAAGCAGTAATTGGCCTGGGGGAGATTATAAAAATTATTTAAGAATATATCTTCCTTTATTGACGGAGCTGGGTGATGTGTATATTTATGATCCTTTGGTTTCGGGAGAAACCAAAAGACCGCTTTCAAAAGATCAGATAGAGCAGGTAAAGGATAGTGGTAAAGAAGTGGTATCTTTCTTGGCAAAAGTTCCAATATCCTCAAGAAGAACGATAGAAGTTCACTTTTCTCAAAAAGTTGAAATTGGAAGTGGAAATTGGAAGTATTTAAGGTACTTCCAAAAACAGTCTGGTTTTGGTTCAACTCCATTAACTTTACTGGTTTCTTATCCTGATGGTTGGCAGCCTCTTCAGGTCAACCCGGAGGCGGCTTCGACAGAAGGAAAATTGCTTTTCAATAGACAGCTAGACGCAGACATTCCTTTTGGGATTGAGTTTGGAAGGTAGTCTCAGTATGTAAACTTTTTCATTCTAAATCTTACGTCTTTTGCCACCCTGTCTAAAATTTCCTCCCATTGGTTTTCAAAAAGATAATAGATTTTATCGAAAAACTTGATTGTTTTTTCTTCGTCAACTTTGTCATTTTCAGGTAAACCGGCAAGAACATTTTTCCAAATTTGGGCCAACCCAGAGACAGAACAAATAATTCCGGGTGGATAAAGAGGTTTAAAAAAGGAAGAGACTATCTTTTTTACTTTATCTTCGTCTTTTAAAAAGGCCCTTGCTAGAATATTAGAAATCTCATCTGTTTCCATTTCTAAGTGGGCTTTTGTTAGATCTCCCATAAAGGTCTTTTCTTTTTTTAAAACATAAAGATCAATTCCGGTCCATAAATAATTATGAAGTCGTGCTTTTCGGGCGATTTCAATATCCACTGAGGAGCAATCGACAATTTGTTTTGCCAGTTCTTCTTTAAGGTCCGGCTTTTCAAATAGTAGCCAGTCTTCAATTTCAGAATTGAATTTGTCAGCCCCTCGTTTAACCGAATGAGCGATCATTCCGATTGCCAAATCAGTTTTGTCGGGGCAGTTGTTATTTAAGTAATTTAAAAATCTTTCTCCTCCCTCATGAATTTCCTCGAAACTGAAAAGGGTGGTCGAAGCAAAAGGGAATATGTCGGGAAGATGAGAGCCGGCAGCTAAATATTTATTTATTCTTCCAGTTACTTTAAAAGCAATATAAGGATGGCCTAAAATGTTCACCTAAAGTTTTATAACATTAAACAACATCGATTTTATGTGAATCGCTCCGGGGGCCCGGAGGTTGAAAATGTACTTAAACAACTCTCCGGTAAAGTTCAGTTCTCCTTTGTCTGTTTGGACCTTAACGTTGGCGGTAACACCATCTGATGAATAGTCAATATTAACGCCATTTATTTGTGATACTGGACCATTAAATCTCCCCGCTTGGTTTCTTACCTCTTCTTTTGACCAGGTATCAGGAACAGATCCCCAACAAGAGTCGGTTTGGGAAAGATGACCCAGTGATCCTTGATCGTTTTTATATACCAGCATCGCGTTGACAAGATCGGCAAATTCCTCCTGGTTTAGCCAGGGATTTGATCGGCTGCATGATTTTCCTGATCTGGTTTTGTACCACCCCTTATAAAACCAAGGAGAGCCGCTGATTTTTTCATAGGCTTGATCTGGCCAGCAGCCCTGATTCCCACAACTTGTGTCCCAAAGAGCGTTGGTAGTATGACCTAGGGTAGTGTATGAGTAGATTGATCCTCCCGAGGTTGAGGCGTACCAGGTGGAAATTATCTCTCCGGTCTGGTTGGAGACAACAATCTGACCTTTCGTTTCTTCTACTGCTCTTCGCCAAGTGTCAGGAGTACCTGACGCCTTGCTTGAATTGTAAACTTGGCAAGCTTCGGTAGTGCAGATGCTTTTTTGAACCGATTGGTTACTCATCCTCCAGCCAGTGTAAGAGAGGGCATAACTTCTGGCGGCAATTGCCTGAGCTTTTAGAGCTTCCATGCCGCCTTTGTCTCCCCAAGAAGAGGGCATTTCGGCAATTCCCCTTAAGTAGTTGTCTTCGAAAGGCAGACTGCCAACACTTGTAGTAATTGATCCTGGCGAACTGATAGTCTCTACTCTTATATCTCCGTAGTAAGCTTTGAGAATTGTTTCGTAAGTTTGTCCTGATTTAGCTCTTCCGTAGGCTCCGTATTGGCTCATTCCTTTTCTATGAGGAGCTCCGAAAGAAAATCCTCCAAAAGCGGGTGAAAAGCCAGGAGAGCAAAAGTTAGAAGATCCAGGAGGGCCAGCGCAAGGATCGTCAACACCGGGAGTTTCTCCGACGCTGGTGGTAAATACTCCGGTTTTTTCTGCCAATATGCTTTGCTGTTCGGAAGTTAGCTCGGATATTTTTTGACTTAGGGTTTGGCTATATGCTTCGGCTCCTTTAATATCACCTTCTATCGACTCGGCTTTTTCATCTAAGCTTGTTTGGAGAACGGCAAGTTCTTTTGATTTTTTTTCTAAGCTTTCTTTGTCGCTATTTAGTTTGTTTATTTTGGCGCTTACAGAAATGATGATTTTTTTATCCTGCTCTCCGGCCGCTTTTCGATAATTTACTTGTTTTATCGCTTCGTTAAGATTGTCACTGGCAAGGAAAATAAGCAGAGGGGTAACTTTTCGGCTTTCGATATACCAGTCTTTTACCCGGGCATACAAAAGCTGTTTTTGAAACTCCATGTCAATCTCGTTTTTCAAAAGTTCCTCTTCAATTGTTTTTACTTTTTTTTGGGCCGAATTTATTGTCGTTTGAATTCCCTTAATTTGAGTTTCAAGTTCATTTAAAGACTTTTTCGCTCCAGAAATTGCGCCGCTTAGTTGGTCAACTAGTCCTTGGGTTTCGTTTATTACACGGCAAATCTCGTCTAGTCTTGGATCTCCCTCATTACATTCTTTTGCTTCAACACCTCTGGGAAGACAGAAAATAAGAAGCCCAAAAAGAATAAATAGACACTTTTTAATCATGTCTTTCATTATACTATTTTATTCAGATGGTAGAATTAATCAATGCTCAACAAGGCAAGAAATTATTTTTTATGGCTGTTTTTCCTTTCTGCTCCACTTCAGCTGGGAAAACACTTTTGG
>CAZAEB010000024.1:0-8247 GCA_964484095.1 uncultured Gammaproteobacteria bacterium | reverse complement strand
AAGATAGTTTTTTTCTATCAATTTTCTCCCTGAAATGTTTAGCCTGCATCATCGACCTGTAAACTAAAAATCCAATCATTCCAAAGAAGGGCACCACCCAGAAAAACTTGCTGGTAATATCGGATACCCCCATAAGTATTCTAGTAGTAACTGGTAAATCTGAACCAAAATCCGAATAGAGAGACATCATTTTCGGCATAACAAAAATCATAACAATAAACATCACTCCAATCATGCCAATAATAACAATAATCGGATAGATCATTGCCGACTTTACTTTGCCGGTAAATTCTTTCTTTTTTTCTAGGTTGTCTGCCAGTCTTGAAAGCACCTTTTCCAATACTCCTGCCTGCTCTCCTGCTTTTATCGAAGCAACATAAACGGTTCCAAACACTTTTTCATATTTTTCTAAAGCTTTTGAAAAACTCGATCCGGCCATTACCTCCTCGGAAATATTTTCAATTAACTTACTTAATTTGCCCTCTGACTGATCTTTAATTAAGGATAAGGCATCAACAAGAGGAAGACCGGCAGAAATCATCGTTGCCAACTGACGGGTAAACCCGACTACCTGAGAAAAACCTACTCTTTTAAAAAGAGAGGCAAACCTGGAGAAAAAATTTTCCTGTTGAGGACTAATACCAAGAATGATTAAATCCTTTTTTTTGAGAACAATTATTGCTTCTTTATTATTTCTCGCCTCAACCGATCCTTTTACTTTTTTTCCTTTTTTATCACGAGCGATAAAATTAAATTTAAGCATTCTTCTGCCGTAAATTTCTAACCAGCTCGCCTTTTCTTAAAGAAAAAGCCTCTGCCACCTCCCTGGAAATTACTCCTTTTTTAACCCAATTTGCTAGAGATGTCTCCAATAAATTCATTCCCAGCTCGCCTGATGTTTGAATAATATTGTCTATCATATGGGTTTTTCCATCTCTAATAGCAGTTTTTACCGCCATGCTGGAAAAAAGCAGTTCTACCGCAGGAACTCTGCCGGGTTTTATAGTCGGGACTAGTCTTTGAGAAATCACTGCTCCTAAAACATTAGCAAGTTGAAGCCTAATCTGCTCTTTGGATCCGGCTGGAAAAGCATCAACAATTCTATCAATCGTTTCCGGAGCCGAGTTTGTGTGTAAGGTAGAGAAAACCAAATGGCCTGTCTCGGCAATTGTCAAAGCGGCTGAAATTGTTTCCAAATCTCTCATTTCACCGACAAAAACCACATTGGGATCTTCACGAAGCGCTGACCGTAAAGCATTACTCCAAGATAATGTGTCTTGGCCAACCTCACGCTGGGAAATCAAGCATTTTTTGGGAACCATTCTATACTCAACCGGATCCTCAATAGTAATAATATGGCCGCCGCGGGTCTGATTAACTTCTTCTAAAAGAGCTGCTAGGGTTGTTGATTTTCCATGACCGGTTGGACCAGCAACCAAAACAAACCCTTGTCGCCATTGAGCAAGAGACTTTAAGGACAACGGCAAGTTGAGCTCATCAAGAGTGGGAATCTTTGATCTTAAAAAACGAAGGCAGGCAGCAAGTGATTGTTGTTGATAATAAGCATTAACTCTAAATTCACCTCTGTCGGCAAAAGAGTAGGAAAAGTCTATTTCTTTTTCCTTTAGTAATTTTTCTTTTTTATCGCCAACCAAAACAATTACCAGCTCTTCAACCGTTTCTTTAGTCAAAACATCTTCCCCTCCTAAAGGATAGAGAGTCCCATTTACCCGTATCATCGGAAAATAACCGGCGGCCAAATGAAGGTCGGAGGCCTTGTTGTCAATGGTTAAACTAAGCAATTTTTCGAGTTTATTTTTTACTGGTGTGTTGTCCATTTTTTGTAATATTTTAACTAATATTTAGCAACTCTTAAAACCTCCTCTATCGTCGTTATTCCTTCAACTGCCTTTTGGTAACCGTCCTGCATCATTGTAATCATCCCTTCCTCAACGGCCATTTTTTGAATTTGGCTGGCAGCCTGTTTTTCCAATATCAATTTAATAACCTTGTCGGTAATTGTAAAAACTTCAAAAATTCCCACTCTTCCCAAATATCCAGTATCTTTACATTCTGGACATCCTTTTCCTTTATATAAGGAAAGATTTCCTGCTTTTTCCTTGTCCAGAAGAGGACCAAGAACTTTTTTAATATCTTCCACCACCTCCGGAGGGGGAGTGTACTCCTCCTTACAATGAGGACACATTTTTCTCAAAACCCTCTGGCCAACAATTGCGCTAAGCGAGGAGACCAGTAAAAATGGCTCGATTCCCATATCAATCATTCTTGGGGCGGCACCGGCGGCGTCATTAGTGTGAAGGGTGGAAAAAACCAAATGACCGGTCAGAGCGGCGTTAACAGCCAACTCAGCTGTTTCCTCATCTCTAATCTCTCCAACCATAATAATGTCCGGATCTTGTCTCAAAAAAGATCTTAAAGCCGAGGAAAAAGTCAATCCCGCCTGAGGATTGACCTGAACCTGATTTATTCCAGCAATTATATATTCAACCGGGTCCTCAATTGTCATCATATTTACTTTCACCGTGTTTAACTTGGAAAGAACAGAGTAAAGTGTAGTTGTTTTTCCTGAACCGGTCGGTCCGCAAACAATAATTATTCCATGAGGACGACTAACCGCTTCTTGAAGATTGCGTAGAGCTTTCCCTCTAAGTCCTAATTCGGGCAAATCGGGAATTTTTTGTGACTTTTTCAAAAGCCTCATTACCACTTTTTCTCCATAAACAATCGGGGCAGTAGAAACTCGCAAATCCACCTCCTGGTTATCAGCCTTAAAAGTGAACCTGCCGTCTTGGGGAACTCTTTTTTCATCAATTTTTAAATCACTAAGAATTTTTATCCTAGAAACTACCGCATCGTGAATACTTCTAGGCAAAACCAGTTCTTCCCGAAGTATTCCGTCAATCCGATATCGCAATCTAGTATCATCCTCTGTTGGCTCAATATGAATATCTGAGGACCGAGAACTAATAGCAAACTCCAAAATTGAACTAACCACTTTGCTAATTGGCTGTTCCTCCTTAAGCTCTTGGCTTATCTGATTAATACTGAGGTCGACCGAAGATTTTTTTCCAGACCTTCCGGTATCCATCAAAGCTTCAGTTACCTCGTCGGTTAATTCTTGAGCGTATCCTTCTTTTATTTTTTTCTCTACCTGTTCTTTGCTGGCTAAATAAGGAACAACTCGATACTGATATTTCTGCTCTAAAAACTCAATCGTTTCTAAATCTAAAGGATTGACCATGGCCACCTTTAGTATTTTTTCCACCTTATCGATGTCAAAAGCGATAAGGAGATAATGCTCAGCAATATTTTGAGAGAGCAGAGAATGGCTTTCCGGCGAGAAACCAACCTTATCAAGATCGATATAAGGAACTTTTAAAAATTCTGCCTTAGCAATAAGAAGCTGATCTTCAGGAATTAGTCTCTTTTCCTTAATTACCTCCTCCTCGGTTTTACCAGTCTCCAAAACAGCAATTTTTACCGCCTCCTTTTGCTGCTGGCTAAGAATTTTTTTAAAAATCAGAATATCAACTATTCCCTTCGGAGAAGAGACCGTGTTGTTTTTTTGGGCAGAGTCTATGGCCATCCTGTTAACATATTAGGCATTTTAGTATAGAATGTCAACAAACCTAATGAAAGGAAAAAACCTTAGCGGCGCTCATCTTTTTATCGATAGCTCAAAAAACAAATTAGAGTTTAACTCTCTTTTGGAAAAACTGGCTATTAAAAAAACCAACAACCCTGATTTTTTTGGAATTGAGGAGGAAACTGTCGGAATCGAAAAAACTAGGGAAATTAAAAAATTTTTTACCATCAAAGGAGAAGAGGGTAAAAAAAGAATAGTAATTATTGAAAACGGGGAAGGACTTACTCCCGAAGCGCAAAACAGCCTGCTAAAAACTTTAGAAGAGCTGTCGCAAAATCAACTAATCATTATTCTTGTTTCCAAAAAGAATATTCTTTTACCAACAATAATTTCCAGATGTCAAATTTCGGTTATAAAACAAAAAAAGAAAAATAATCGGTTCCTGGAAAAACTGGCCCTGTTAACACTAAAAGACAGGCTTATTCTTATAGAAGAGGAAATTGCTCCTAAAAAAATGACCAAAAACGAACTTATTTTGTTTTTGGAAGAGCTTATTGGTGAGGCCCAACAACAACTCATAGAAGGGTCGGGAAAAAGCGAGCAGGCCAAACACCGCATTGATAAGATAAATCATGCTTGCAAACTTGCAAGAGCAAACATAAGTCCTCAGTCAGTCATTGATTGGCTGATGATAAGTTTGTAAAATACTTATAATGTATAGTCCAAAATTCGACATAAGCAGTAATATTCTTCTCAATATTTCTAATATTGAGGCAGCCAAAGCGATTATTGGCAGCGCTCCCCTTATTCCCGCATATGAAAAACAGTTTAGAAATGAAGCAATCATAAAACAGGTCCACTACGGAACCAAGCTGGAAGGAAACGATCTTTCTTTTTCAGAAGTGGCCAAACTAATTGAAGGAGAAAAAATTTCCGCTCATGACAGAGATGTTCAGGAAGTAATCAATTACCGAAATGCAGTTAAGTATCTAGAAGAGTTAATCTCTCTCCATGAAAGCAAACTGCCTCTTCCAGGAGAAAGTATTTCTCCTGAAGAAAAAATGGAAAAAAGCAGTCCTGTATTTAGCTATTCTGAAGAAATTTTAAAGCGGATCCATAAAATCACTGTTGAGAGAATTATCGAAGAAAGACAGGGAGGAGTCTATCGCAATTCTCAGGTGGTTTTGGAAAATACCCACACCGGAGAAGTGGTTTTTAGACCACCTCCATCAGTCGAAGTTCCATATTTAATCAATGATTTTTTGTTCTGGCTAAATGACCCTACCAATAACACCTACCCGGTAATTAAATCAGGAATTGTCCATTATGCTTTAGTTGCTATCCATCCCTTCGTAGAAGGAAACGGAAGAACCGCCCGAGCAATTTCTACCCTGACACTGATGGTTGAAGGTTATGATATAAAAGGACTTTTTGCCCTGGAAGAATATTTTGATCGCAATGCTCAAGACTACTATCTTTCTCTTCAAAAAGTATCCGGTCAGAAAGGAGCTTTAGACCAAAAGAATCTTACTGTTTGGCTGGAATATTACACCAAAGCTTTAGCAGTAGAATTAGGAATGATCAGAGAAAAAGTAGAAAGACTCTCTTCCGATATTCAATTAAAGCAAAAACTGGGAGGAAAACAGATTCCGTTAACAGAAAGACAGATAAAATTAATCGAATATATGCGCCAGTTTGGAGGAGTAAGAATGGCTGATGCTAAAGAGATTTTCCCAATGATTTCTGAAGATACAATCTGGAGAGATTTATCAAAACTTATCAAAAGCAAAATCGTTCTAAAAAAGGGCTCCACGAAGGGCGCATACTACACTCTAATCCAATGACCGCCAAAACCTTTGCTAAGTTTTTATCCCAGCTGGAAAAAACACCGTCAAGAAATGAAATTACGGAAATTTTAGCAAAACTTTTTAGGAAATCTTCTCCTGAAGAAATTGACAAAATCTGCTATCTTTTACTGGGAAAGTTAGCCGCCCCCTTCGAAGGAGTAGAGTTTAATATCGCCGAAAAAATGATGGCCAGAATTATCTCTCAGGCTTTTGCCATCGAGGAAAAAAATGTTGTCTCTCTTTTTAAGAATAACGGTGATCTTGGCATAACCGCTGTTCATTTTAGAAAAAAAACAAAGGGAATAAAAGCAAAGAGGAAAAACATTGAGAAGGTGTTTAAAGAACTTTATGATATCAGTCAAGAGCAAGGGGAGGGAAGCATAGAAAGAAAATCAAGAATGCTTGTCAGATTGATTCAAGAATCTGATCCTGAGTTTTTAAAATACTTGGCACGAATTCCGGTAGGAAAACTAAGACTAGGTTTTTCAAATATGACTATCCTGGACGGTCTTTCCTGGATGGAAAAAGGCAACAAATCTCTTCGTCCTCAAATAGAATCTGCCTACAATGTTTCTGCCGACATTGGCAAGATCGCCAAGGCTTTCCGGTCAGGAGGACTGGAAGCAATTAGAAAAACCAAAGCAGAAACAGGTATTCCCATCTTGGTTGCCAGAGCTGACCGACTGCCAACAGCTAAAAAAATAATTGAAAAACTAGGAAGATGCGCGGTTGAGCCAAAAATTGACGGGTTTAGAATTCAGATTCATATTGACAGAAACAAAAAAGGGCCTAGGTCTAAAAAAAGCCAGAGGTCTCTTTTTCTAACTGAACAAAAGGCTTTGGTTAAACTATATTCTCGAAGTTTAGAAAATACCACTGCCATGTTTCCTGATATCACTAAGGCTTGTTATGACTGGCTGGAAAAAGATAAAAATCTAAAGAGTTGCATACTTGATTGTGAGGCGGCTGGATATAATCCCAAAACAGGAAAACTTTTCTCGTTTCAAAAAACAGTTCAAAGAAAAAGAAAACACGGCATTGATAGGCTAAGCAAAGAAATTCCCTTAACAGTATTTGTTTTTGACATTCTTCTTTATAACAACCAATCTTTGCTTGATAAAACTTTTAAAGAAAGAAGACAACTGTTGGAAAAAATACTGACCGTTAAAGATCCGGCAATAAGATTAAACAAGCAGTTAATTACTAACGACGTAGAAATTTTAAAAAAGGAGTTCCAAAAGAACATCAAGCAAGGTTTTGAGGGGGTGATTTGCAAAAAGCTTGATTCAATATATCAAGCAGGATCAAGAAACTTTAATTGGGTAAAGTTTAAAAAGTCAATGGACAGCAAGTTAAATGATACTGTTGATTGTCTGGTAATGGGATATTATCGAGGAAAGGGGAAAAGATCCGGTTTTGGAATTGGCGCTTTTTTGGTTGGCGTTTACGACAAAAAAAGTGAGACCTTTAAAACAGTTGCGAAAATCGGCACCGGTCTTTCTGACGAACAATGGATTCACTTGAGGAAAAGATGCGATATGATAAAAACTGACAATAAACCGGCCCAATATCTGGTTGAAAAAAACCTCGCCCCAGATGTCTGGTGCTCACCAGAAATTACGGTGCAAATAAAGGCTGATGAGATCACCAAATCCCCAGCCCACAGCGCCGGTCTGGCTCTGAGATTTCCAAGACTCGAGAAGTTTAGAAAACTAGAAATTAAAGATATTGCCAGCTTAAAAGAAACAGAAAGAATGTATAGACAACAATGATTATCTTAAAAATACTCGCTCTTATTGGGCTTTTTTTGATCATGTCAGCGTCAACCAAGCTGATGATCAACTCATTCATAAAATTAACTCGCAATTCAAAAAATAGCAAGTTTGCCCTTTCCAGTCTTTTTATCGCCGCCGGAACTACGATTCCTGAGCTAGTAATTGCGGTTGATTTTGCTCTAAAAGCAAAACCGGAAATTTCTTTGGGCAATGTTTTAGGAAGCAACATTGCCAACCTTTCTTTAGTAATTGGCGGAGCCACTCTTTTGTCGGGACGACTAAAAGTGATCAAGTCTATTGTCAAAAATGATGTTTACTATGTTTTTCTTATTGCCGCCGCTCCACTATTGCTGCTCAGCAACGGTCGACTGGACAGAATAGATGGAATAATCCTGCTTTTATTATATTTTGTTTGGCAAAGCCTTGTGTTTTCCAAAAAGAAAACCAGAAGAAATGGTTTTTTTGCCGGGCTTAGAAAAAAATCTAAAAGTCTTTTTTCTCAACCAAAACTAGTTTTAACCCTTCTGGGCGGACTAGTAGGACTGCTAATCTCTGCAGAACTTATTATTAATGTTGCCGTTTATCTGGCCGCTCAGCTTAGTATTCCCAGTTTTATTTTAGGAGTATTTATCCTGGGAGTGGGCAGCTCATTACCTGAGCTGGCTTTTCAAATAAGGGGAATAAAAAATAAGGAGGGAGAAATTGTTTTGGGCAATCTTTTGGGATCAATCGTTGCCAACTCTTCTCTTATCATGGGACTTGCGGTAATAATTTCTCCTCTGACCCTAACCAATCCTTGGGACTATTTTACAACCATTTTATTCTTCTTAATTATCTTTTTGCTTTTTTACATCTTTATCAGAACAAAACTAGTTTTAGAAAAATGGGAAGCGGCCTTTCTTATCGCCAGCTATTTCATTTTCGTGGCTCTGAAGTTTTAAAAGGAAAAACGTTCCCTGTGGACCGGGCGGGAGTTGAACCCGCCACCTCACCCGTGCGAGGGGTGCGCTCTAGCCAA
>CAZAEB010000023.1:0-8855 GCA_964484095.1 uncultured Gammaproteobacteria bacterium | reverse complement strand
TTTTTTATGGCTGTTTTTCCTTTCTGCTCCACTTCAGCTGGGAAAACACTTTTGGCCTGACTGGAGCTATGTTTGGGGAGTAAAAGTAGATTATCTT
The DNA here is from genome assembly GCA_964484095.1 of uncultured Gammaproteobacteria bacterium. Lineage (GTDB taxonomy): Bacteria > Patescibacteriota > Microgenomatia > UBA12405 > BS750m-G30 > CAZAEB01. The sequence goes on along the minus strand of CAZAEB010000023.1, from coordinate 8,758 downwards.
TCACCAGTGATTTACCTCAACGATATTTTTTTTCTAGGCTGTTTGGGTTTGTTTCTTCCTGAGATTATTCTCAGGATAAATTTCAAAAAAAACTGGAAAATAATTCTTTTTGTTTTGATTTTTGCTTTTCTGAACTGTTTTTTTTCTCTAAATATTTGGGTGGCAGTTTTAAAGTGGGCCAGGTTATTGTTAATTTCTGGTTTGGTTCTTTTTGTCTCTCAAAACAAAAAAATAATCGAGAATATTTTGGCAAAAGTTATTCCTTTATGGGTTATTATTCTTTTCGGAATTGTTTTGGCTCAAGTTTTTTTACAAAGCAATATTGGTGGATTGTTTTGGTGGCTGGGGGAACGGACCTTTGATGTTAATACTCCAGGGATTGCCAAGACATTTATTTTTGGCCGATTTTATCTTCGTCCTTATGGGATATTTTCTCACCCCAATTCGCTGGCAGGATTTGTTTTGGTCAGTGCAATTATTTTTTACAACTTAAAACAAAATTCTGCAATTTTAAAAAAAATTGTTTTAGTTTTTACTGGCCTGATAGTGGGACTAAGTTTAAGCAGGTCGGCAATATTCGTAGGAGTTTCTTTTTTGACGTGGAGTTTTTTCAAAAAAAAGAAATGGCATTTATTACTACTAGCCTTTTTGCCAATAGGGTTGGTGTTTTTAAATTCCAACCTTGATCTATCTATTCTTAGAAGAGTTGACCTTGCTTTTTCGGCCACGAAAATGTTTGCGACCTCTCCATTAATTGGAGTGGGTTTAAACAATTTTATTGTTAATCTACCTGCGTTTTGGTCAGGAGGCTTGTGGTTGCAGCCAGTACATAATATCTTTTTACTGGTTTTGGCAGAAGGGGGGGTTGTTGGTTTGATAATACTCCTGAAGGTTTTTCAAAAAATCTCAAAAAGTTGTTATTTTCCTGCCTTTGTCGCGATAGTACTTACTGGTCTTTTTGATCACTATTGGTTAACATTGGCTCAAAACATAATTCTTTTTGGTTTGGTTATTGGACTTAGCATTAAAAATGAAAATTAAAAATATTTTAAATAAAAATCGTTTTGGCAAGATTATATACAACATTTTTGCGCAAACTTTTTCTCGAGCGATAGTCCTTTTTATTGGTCTTTTCACCACTTCTTTGTTGACCAGAAAATTAGGGGTGGAAGGGTGGGGAAACTATGTGTTTTTAACCTCTTTTATCTTATTGCTGGTCTCTGTTTCTGACTGGGGAACACAGATAATTGGGGTAAGAGAGCTTAGTCAAGCCAAAAACAGCGACAAGAGAAGAGTAATAATTGCTAGTCTTTTTCGACTGCGGTTTTTTTTAGCTTTGGGTTGTTTTTTAATCGGTTTACTGGCGGTAGTTGGCCTGCCTCTTTTTGAGTTTTTATTAATTCCTTCCATAATTGCTTTATTTGTTGTTCTTCTTTTATCTTTTGATACCAATTTTGAAATAGTTTTCCAGTCGTTACTGCGAATGGACCTGAAAGGAATTTTGGATATCGGCTACAGTCTTTTATTTTTAGCCTTTTCTTTTTTCAGCCTTATTTCCGGTTGGGGACTTTTAGGGGTGGTCGGTTCCTGGTTTGCCGCTCGGCTGGTGATTGTTTTTGCCGGCTGGTTTATGACTTCCCAGTTGGAGGTTTTAAGAGGAAAAGCCAAAAAAAGTGTAGTTAAAAAAATTTTTAAAGAGTCGCTTCCTACCGGAGCATTACTTTTGATGTTTACCGCTTATGACCGGGGAGTAGATACGATTTTTCTAAAGCATTTTTGGGGAGAGGCTCAGGTTGGTTATTACGGTCTTTCCTACAAGGTTTATGGAAACCTGGTAATTCCTGCTTACTTTTTAGCCAACAGTTTATTTCCGGTGTTGTCTAAAAAAGATAAAGATTTTTCTATGCTTTTCAAAAGAGGGATATTGCTTGCTGGTTTTGGGTCGTTGGTTTTAGTTGCTGCTGCCTATTTTTCTGCTCCTTTAGTAATTAAGCTTTTGGGGGGAGATCAGTTTGAGGTTTCCTCCCCGCTTTTGAGAATATTGGTTTTGGCGATTCCTTTTGCTTATCTGAATCATATTTTAGGATATTCATTAATTGCTTTAGGCAAGCAGTTTACAAATCTAAAAATTGGCGCTTTGGGTTTAGTTTGGAATATGGTTTTAAACTTTTTGTTTATTCCTCGGTTTGCTGCTACTGCCGCTACCTGGATCACCGTGTCAACGGAAGGACTGGTGTTTATCGCTTCGCTAGTGGCTTTCTTGATAATTCGTAAAAAAAGCAACCTGTCGTGATTTTTTCCTAGGTTTAGCCGTGGTATACTATGTCCGATGAACAAACTATTGAAAAAGAAAAAGCCGGTCAATATAAAAAAGATTTTTGTAATCACTCCCAAAAAAATCTTTAGAGGACTTATTTTTTTTCTTTTGGGAGTTTATCTTTTGGTTGGTTTTTCTAGTTTTACTTCCGTTTCTCCAGAGGAGATTTCTCTTTCAAAAGCACTAGTAAAAATAAAAAATAACGAGGTAGAAAAAGTGGTTGTCTATGATGATAGAGTTGAGCTTTCTTTGGAGGGCGAAAGGATTGTTTTTGCTCAAAAAGAACCAGAGGCCGGTTTTACCGATATTTTGAAAAACTCAGAGATTGATCCTTCTTCGATTGATTTTAAAGTTGATAATCAAAATTGGATGAAGATAGCGGGAAATGTTTTAGCTACTCTTTTACCCTTAGGTCTAATGGCTTTTCTATTTTTATACATTTTTAAGCAGATGGGCAGAGCTCAAAATAGCGTGTTTTCTTTTGGCAAGTCGAAGGCTAAGTTGTTTATTAAAGGAAAACAGTCTACTCGGTTTAAAGATGTTGCCGGATTAAAAGAGGTAAAAGAAGAGTTAATGGAGGTGGTTGACTTTTTAAAGCATCCGGAAAAATACCGAAAAGTAAAAGCAAGAACTCCAAAGGGAGCCTTATTAGTTGGTCCCAGCGGAGTGGGAAAAACATTGCTGGCAAGAGCAGTTGCTGGTGAGGCGGGAGTGGCTTTTTTTTCAATGGCCGGTTCAGAATTTATGGAAATGCTGGTCGGAGTTGGAGCCTCAGTAACTGGAGATACGCCGGTTCTTATTAAAAAGGACGGCAAGGTTAAATTGATTCCAATTGGAGAATTTGTTGATTCGCACTATCACGACAATGAAGCTGGATTTATAAAAAAAGTTAAAAATGTTGAAACCTTAGGATTTGAAAAAGCGAAAAATAAATTCTGGGGCACTCATTCAATTAAGAGTAATAAATCAGTTTTTTCGGGAAGTGAGTTTAAACAGGTAGAAGGGGTTTATCGCCACAAGGTTAAGGAAATATACGAAATTCATTTTTTAGGTGGGAAATTAAGAACTACTGGGGATCACAGTGTTTTTATTCGCAAGCAAGGATATGTTCTTCCAAAAAAGGCAAGCGAGTTAAAGTCCGGAGACCTTTTGGTAAATTTGCCAATGAACACCCGTTACTGGGATTACAAAAAACGAAAAACGATACATAGAATTAAAAAACATCTTTCATTTAATAGTAAATCAATCTATTTAGATGTTTGGAATGATGATCCTGGGATTTGGGAGAAATACAATCATGTAATTGCTAATCCTGATAACTTATATCAGTCGCAACTTGCCGCCCAGTCGGGAGTGTGTCAGATGACTATTAGTAACTGGCAGAGACAGATTCATGTTCCTAGGCTTGTATCTAAAAAATTAGTTAAATTGAAATTGCCCCATAAAGTAAAAATGTCTCCTTCTCTGCTAAAACTTCTTGGTCTATATACTGCTGAGGGTCGAGGAACTGGTAAATTGGAGTTTGTTTTTGGCAGTCACGAGTCAAAACTGATTCAAGAGACAATAAACCTCATGATAGATGTTTTCGGACTAAAAAAACCTGTTTTAGAGAAAACAGACTCGAATAGTATTAGGGTAAAGTACTATTCTGCTCATTTGGGAAGATTTTTCTCTCGTTGGTGTGGCAACGGGAGTCACAATAAACACATTCCGGATTTTCTTTGGACTTTGCCAAAAGAGTTTTTCCTTGCCTATTTTGAGGGATATTCCCAAGGAGATGGTTATATTTCAAAATCAGGAAAACTCAGTTGTTGTTCGGTAAGCAAGCAGTTAATATTTGAGCTTTCTTGGCTTTGTTCAATGCATGGGATAAAAGCAGGGATTAAACATGAGATAGTTCCTGGAGGGAGAATAATTCGCAGTAAGCCACTGCCTGCTTCGGAAGCGTGGAAATTGATTATCGGAAAGACAAGCAATCCTTTTTTGAAGGAAAAAGTAGCTCATCCTTATCAGTTTAAAAGGTGTATTGTGAAAAAGGTTGTTAAGAAAAGGTTTAACGGTTATGTTTATGATTTGTGTGGAGTTGAAAACGAGGCGTTTTTTGGAGGAGAAAAACCAGTTCTTCTTCACAATAGTAGAACGAGAGATCTCTTTTCTACAGCCAAAAAGATGGCTCCGTCAATTATTTTTATCGATGAAATTGATGCTATTGGTCGGGCCAGAGGGGGGTTGGGAGTTGGCGGAGGTCATGATGAGCGAGAGCAGACTTTGAATCAGATATTGGTGGAGATGGATGGATTTGAGAGCAACGATCGGGTTTTGGTGATTGCTGCTACCAACAGAGGCGATCTTCTTGATCCGGCTCTTCTCCGTCCCGGTCGGTTTGACAGACGATTTGTGTTAACTCTTCCCGATATTGAAGAAAGGGAGGAGATATTAAAACTTCATGCTAAGGGTAAGCCTTTTAGAGGGGTGAAATGGGAAAAAATAGCCAGGCAAACAGTTGGATTTTCCGGGGCCGATTTAGAAAACATGGTTAACGAGGCGGCGATACTGGCGGCTAGAAATGGTAAAACAATAATCAAGGAAATACAATTAGAAGAAGCAGCCTTAAAAGTAAAGCTTGGCCCAGAAAAAAGACGACTTCAGTCAGAACAGGATAAAAAGATCACCGCTTATCATGAATCTGGTCATGCGGTAGTTAGCCAGGCTCTTCCTGACGCCGATCCTGTTTCCCGAGTATCAATAATTTCTCGAGGAATGGCTTTAGGATTTACTCTAATTCCTCCCAAAAAAGATCGTCTTCACGAAACAAAGACATATATTCTTTCCCAGATATCGGTTTTGCTCGGAGGCAGAGTTGCCGAGGAGCTTAAATTTAATGAGATGACTACCGGAGCCGGTTCGGATATTGAGCAAGCTACTAAGTTGGCAAGAAGGATGGTAATTGATTTTGGGATGAGCAGTTTGGGTCCAATTAATTTTGGTCCTCAAATGGATGTAGATGGCTGGCAAGGGGCCTATTTTTCCCCACAAGATATTTCTTCCGAGATGAAGGCTAAAGTTGATAGGGAGGTAAAAAAGATTATTGACAAAGCATACCAGCGAGCAAAGGAGATTTTGGTAAAAGAATCTAAGGTTTTGGATGTGGTGGCCGAAAAGTTAGTTGAAAAAGAAACTCTAGATCAGGATGAATTTGAGAAGCTAATAAAATCGGTTAAGAAAGCTGATTAAATGCTATAATCTTAAAAATGGTTGATATTTACAGTAGTTCGGGCCCAAAAAAGTCCAAAGCGAAGTCTCCTTTGTTAAAAGAGGTCAGAAAAGAAATTTATGATCTGGTGGGAAAGACTCATAATCCCTTTTCTTCTTTCGTTGCCAGGCCAACAAGCCTTAATTTTGAAACTCAGATTGACAAGGAAAAAATTATTTTACTTCTTCGTCGTCACTGGGTAACCAATCTTCGTTGGGTATTCATTGCTGGACTGATGATTATTGCTCCAATAGTGTTAACATTGGTGCCGCTGCTTGCCTTTTTCCCTGGCCGTTTTCAGTTGATTGTGGTTTTAATGTGGTATATGTTTACGACTGCTTTTGTTTTGGAAAGTTTTTTAGGTTGGTATTTTAATGTTTATATTATTACTGACGAGAGAATTATTGATATTGATTTTATCAGTCTCATTTATAAAGAAGTTTCTGATGCCGATATCGAAATGATTCAGGATGTAACTTACAAGCAGGGAGGGATTGTCAGAACAATGTTCAACTTTGGAACAATTTTTATCCAAACCGCTGCTGAAAAACCTAAATTTGAATTTGAGGATGTTCCCAATCCTTCTTTAATAGTTAAAGTTCTTCAGAAAATGAGGATGGAGGAAAGACAGGAACAGTTGGAAGGGAGAGTTCGCTAGTGGGGTTTGAAAATTTTTTCGAATCTATTTTTAGCATTTCTATTTGGACAGTTGCAAAATGGCTTATCGAGATTGCCCTTTTTATATATCTGGTTTTTGCGATTATTGTTGTCCGTCAGGTTTATATGATGACAGAAGTGATAAAAGAAAAATTCAATTGGATTATTAAAATAATATCCTGGATTCATTTAGTTTTTGTAGTTTTGGTAATTTTTCTCTCCTTAGTGATTTTGTAATCTTTGTTTTTTCTGAAAAATTATCACCAGCATTGTAGAATGGATATATGAGCGGTTTTTCTGTTAATCAAATTGTCGGCACTCCTGATTCAATCTGGTGGTCTCAAGTTCATCATTTTTCTGGGCTAGAGAAAAAAAAGCTTTTCAAGCGAGGAGAGATGGTTTTACTTTTAAGCTTGGAAGGGTCGCCTGAAGAAGCGGCAACTGCTTTAGGAAGAGAAATAATCAGTAGGGTCCACGAAGAGTATTACGGCAATCTTGACGGTTCACCGATGGATCGGTTGAAAAATACTTTGGAAAAAATTGGCCAAGAAAAACCAGTTTATCTTTCTCAAAAAGTTAATCTTTCCTTGATTACCCTAGTCTTTTGGAACGAGCTTATTTATTTGGGAGTTTGGGGACAAGGAAGAATTTTGATTTCTCGTGACGGAGAGATTGGTGAGCTGGTAAAAAACAATTCTCAGTCGGCAAAAGTTATTTCTGGCCAAGCCAGAGAAGAAGACCTTTTTTTGATGGGAACAGAGAAGTTCTTTTCCCAACTTCCCTCCGGAACAATTATGGCTAGTTTGCAAACTGGAAAACCAACGGTGATTGTGGAAATTCTTTCTCCTCTTGTTCATGCTCGTAAAGATCAAGGGTCGATTGGGGCTGCAGTAGTGTCAATTGATGAGCTAGTGTCTTTGCCAGGTGAAGAAACTTTAGGTTTGCAAGAAAAACCCGATCTTGGCAAGTTTCCCGTTAAACCTTCGCTGTTTTCAAAACTAAAACCAACTTTTTCTAAGAGAAAGAGATTGCTGTTTGGTTTGTTTCAAAAACTACCAAAAAGACGGAAAGGTGATGTTTTTGTGAAAACAAGAAGACCAGAGGATTCAACCAAGCGAAGAATGACTTTGACTTTTGCCGGAGGATTTTTAATCCTTTTAATTGTTAGTATTTTTTTTGGTTGGCAGAAAAAACAAGAAAGAGAAAAGGAAAAAAATTTTATTGATCTTTATTCACAGGCAGAAAAGAAGCTTGTTTCTGCAGAATCGATCAGAAGCTTAGATCCCGAAGAAAGCCTGAATTTACTGAATCATTTTTTTGAGCTGATTTCCGAAACAAAATCATTAAAAGTTGATAGTTCCAGAACAGAAAACATGGAACAAAGGGCCGAGAGTTTAAAAACTTTACTTGGAGGAGGCGAAAGAAAACCTCCTGATTTATTTTTTAATCTCAATTTGATAGCTGACGGGTCGGTTGGAACTGACCTTTTTGTTGACGAGAAGGTTTTATATGTTCTTGATTCGGTTTCCAAGAGAGTTTTTTCTATCAGCTGGCCACAAAAAAAGACAGCCACACTAGCTAGAGGAAATTTTTTAGCTGATAAAGAGGAAATTTTTGTTAGCGGCCAAACTGTTTACCTTCTAGGCAAACAAGGGGTGGTTGAGCTTGAGGGAGAGGACGAGACAAAAGAGCTTGTCGAGCCGGATTGGCAAAGACTGATTGGTTTTAGTCGTTGGGGAGGGAATTTTTACCTTTTAGATTCCGGAGCGGAAAAACTTTGGAAATATCCCAAAACTAGTCTTGGTTACACTCAGCGGACTGACTGGTTTTCTGTAAGTCCTGGCTTTGACTGGGAAAAGGTGGTTGATTTTGATATTGACGGTCGGATTTGGGTGCTGACTTCTGAAGGAAAGATTTACAAGTTTTTTGCCGGTCAAAGTGAAGAGTTTTCTCAAAAATCAGCTCCTGTTTTTGAGGCTGATTTTCTTTCTGTGTCTGCCGATTCTGATAGACTAGCCTATTGGGATGAAGACAACAAAGACATTTGGGTTTTGACAAAATCAGGTGAACTTCTAGTTAAAATTCCTTTAAAGATGGATGAGGTTTTTGACCTTTTAATCACTCCTGACGGATCAAGAATTTTCCTTCTTTCTAAGGGGGTAGTTTATTGGATTGACCTGAAACAGTAAAAAAATGAAAACAGTTAATCCGTCCACTCGCCACTTTATAATTTCTGATAAATTTGAGGCAGGAGTTGCTTTGACCGGTGGCGAGGTAAAATCGGTAAAAAAACAAGGAGTCATCCTAAAGGAAGCCTTTGTCCAGATAAGGGAAGGGGAGGCATATCTGGTTAATGCTCATATTGCCCAATACCAGTATGTTAAAGACCGGCCCTATGATCCTACAAGATCAAGAAAACTTCTTTTAAATAAAAAAGAACTGGCAAAATTAATCTCTAAAAAGAAACAAGGGTTGGCAATTATACCTTTGCTTTGTTATAATAAGGCAGGTTGGATAAAGCTTCAAATTGG
>CAZAEB010000022.1:0-9364 GCA_964484095.1 uncultured Gammaproteobacteria bacterium | reverse complement strand
AAAAAGGCCACCTCTGGACTCAAAACCTGCTTTCCCTTAACAGTCTTGTGCTGCTCTAGAACCTTGCCGTCTTTGTCTTCCACTTTTAGTATTGCTACCGGATCTCGCCTAATTCCTCCGTTTGCAAAAGAACAGTAACTGCTAGCAAGATCAATAAGCCTAACCTCTCCGCCTCCCAAAGTAACCGAAAGGCCAAATCTTTTCAAGTTTTCTTTTGTTGGCGCTAGAGTAGAAAGACCCATCTGACTGGCTTTTTCAAGCATTGTTTCCATTCCTATCATCGCCAAAAGCTTAACAGCAGGAATGTTTATTGAGTTTCCCAAAACACTCCTTAAACTCATTGGCCCATTATAATTACCATCATAGTTAACCGGAACATAATCTTCTTGACCGATTACTGGAAAGATGGTCTTAACATCCATAATTAATGTTGCTGGAGTATAGCCCCTTTCTAGCGCAGCAGCATAAGTAACCGGCTTGATCGCTGAACCAGGCTGTCTTAGCCCTTGAGTAACTACATTAAATTTTCCTGGTATATCCTCAGAAGAAAAATCTCTTGAGCCAACCATTGCCAATATCTCTCCCGTCTCCGGATCTAGCACGATCGCTGCTCCATTAGTAATATTTAAACCATCCACTTTATCGATCTCTTCACTAACAATATCCTGAGCTTTTCTTTGAAGTTCTAAATCAATGGAGGTGGTAACTGTTAGCCCTCCTTGAGCAACCACATCTTCACCATATCTTTCCTCCAAAAGACTTCTGACATAAGCAACAAAGTGAGGGGCATCAAAAAAGGTTTTAGATTCTCGAAAGGAAACTTCAGCTAACTGATCTACCGCCTCCTTTTTCTCATCCTCACTTATATATCCGTCCTCTTGCATCCTCCTTAGCACCTGAGCCGCCCTCTCTGCATATGCATTCTCGTTATCACTAAAAGGAGAATAAACAGATGGTCTTTGAGGAAGCCCGGCAAGAATTACTGACTCGACCAAATTTAAGTCACTAACTTTCTTATCAAAATACTGCTCTGCAGCGGCACCAACTCCCCACAAGGGTCCTCCATAAGGAGCTTCATTTAAATACATTAATAAAATTTCGTCTTTAGAATACTTCCTTTCCGTCTGAAGAGCTAAAACAAACTCCTTTACCTTTCTCGACACTCTTCTTTCTGAAGTTAAAAGAGCGTTTTTGATAAGTTGCTGGGTTAGCGTCGATCCTCCCTGAAGCTTTCCGCGAACTACAATATTATAAACCGCCCGAGCCATTCCCTTAACGCTAAAGCCCGGATGAGAATAAAACTCCTTATCTTCAATAGAAATTGTCGCCAATTTTAACCAGTCAGGTATTTCCTCCCAAGATACAGAAATTCTTTTGACATCGTCATAGACATCGTAAACCGCTTTTCCGTTGCGATCATTTATCCGAGTAGAAAAACCTTCTCTGCGGACCAGTTTATCTGGGGAGGGAAGATCTTTGGAATACCAGGCAAAAGCAACTATTACTGCCAAAAAACCAACTACTACCGATGTTAAAAATCCAACACTTAAATAAAGCCAAAATTTTGCTTTTATTTTTGACGAATTCAACTGGCGGCGATTTACACGCAACCTTTGTAATTTTTTCCTCATTTCTTCAAACCAAATATAAGAATCATTAATCATTCCATTTTCCAAGGCTATCTGTCAATTATTTTAACAAATAATCCTCCCTCATCCAACTTTGTTGCTTGTGTTTCAATCATGTTATACTTTTTTTATGAGAATTGGCAGGATAAAAATAAAAATCAATAAAAACTCGATTGCTAAAACGGTAATCATTATTGCTACAATCTCACTGCTTTTAAGTAGTTTCCTGCCTGTACTTTACCTATTTGGAAAATAATGAAACCGGCGAAAGCCATAAGTCTTGACACCTCAATTCGATATCTAAAAGGAGTCGGGCCAAAAATGGCTAATAAACTATCCAGCTTAGAAATTTTCACCATTGAGGATCTTTTTCACCATTTTCCTCATCGCTACGACGACTATTCATCAAAAGTAAAGATCTCTCAAGTGAAAGCAGGGGAGACTGTAACCATCAAAGGCCGGGTTATCAGTATCAAAAACGAATATCACAAAAATAGAAAGATTCTTCAAAAAGCAGTAGTGGAGGACGATACGGGAAAAATTGATATTACCTGGTTTAATCAACCTTTTCTTATCCGTACAATAGCTCCAGGAACAAAGATGTTCTTTTCTGGGAAAGTCAATCAATTTTTGCATAAATTAAGTTTTGTTTCCCCTGCTTATGAGTTTATAAATGAGAACCTCGGCTCAAAATATCCAAATATCAACACAGGCAGGCTGGTACCAGTATATCCAGAAAATAAAATAGTCAGTTCAAGATATCTTAGAAAGCTTGCTTCTCAATCACTTGTTTTACTAAAAGATAATATCGAGGAATTTTTACCCAACAGTCTTTTGCTAAAAAATAATCTTATCGGCCAAAAAGAGGCAATAGAGAAAATTCATTTTCCTTCAAACAAATTAAGTTTAAAAAAGGCCAGAAAAAGGCTCTCTTATGATGAGATGTTTATTATCCAACTTGGTTTTCTTGTAAAAAAATTATCCCGGGAAAAGGCCAAAAAAACTTACAAATTAAAACCTTTCACGAAAAAAAGAAACAGTTTTATCAAAAACCTCCCCTTTAAACTGACCCAGGCCCAGGAAAGAACTGCCAAACAAATATTTACCGATCTTTCAAAGATCGTTCCAATGAACCGGCTGCTGCAAGGAGATGTCGGTTCTGGAAAAACAATTGTTGCCGCTATTGCCGTCTACACTGTCGCCTTAAACAAATGCCAAACAACTATTCTGGTACCAACAGAAATTCTTGCCTTTCAGCATTTCAGAACTTTTCGCAATCTGTACAAACCTTATGGAATAAAGGTTGCTCTATTGACTGGAAAGAAAAAAACTATTCAAAATAACGAGATTAACAACTATGATGTTTTAATAGGAACCCACGCCCTGCTTCACCAGAAAGAAAAATTTAACAGATTAGCTCTGATAGTTATTGACGAACAACACCGATTCGGAGTTGAACAACGGAAAAAACTAGTTGAGGAAAACCAAAAAAATAAACAAATATCTCCTCACCTTCTAACAATGACCGCCACTCCTATTCCTAGGACTGTCGCTCTTACTTTGCATGGCGACTTAAATCTTTCTTTACTAAATCAACTTCCTTCCGGAAGAAAAAAGGTGGCTACTTTTGTCATCCCTTCAAGTAGACGGGAAAAGGGATATCGGTGGATTGAAAAACAAATTAAAAAACACCGCGCGCAAGTGTTTATCATTTGTCCTTTTATTGAACCATCAGAAACAATGGAAACAATCAAGGCGGCCAAAAACGAGTTTACTAGACTTAAAAAAACAGTTTTCCCCGACTTAAAACTAGGATTGCTACATGGCCGAATGAAAAGCAAAGAAAAACAGGTTGTTTTGGAAAAAATGCGCAAAGGCAAAATCGATATCCTGGTTTCTACTCCTGTGGTTGAGGTGGGAATTGATATTCCTGGAGCAACAATAATGATGATCGAGGCTGCTGACAGATTTGGCTTAGCTCAGTTACACCAATTAAGGGGTAGGGTAGGGCGAAGAAAAGAAAAATCATATTGTTTTCTGTTTGTTGAAAAACCAGGAGCAAAAGCAACAAGGAGACTTAAGGCGATGGAGACTATCAGAAATGGAATAAAACTTGCAGAAATCGATCTGGAAGTTCGCGGGCCAGGAGAAATTTATGGTATTCGTCAACACGGATTCTCAAAACTGAAAATCGCCTCTCTGCTTGACTCAAAACTGATAAACACAACCCGAAAGGACGCTCAAATCCTCCTTTTTAAGGACAAGCTTTCCCGTAAACTAATCATCAGGTTGCAAAACCAGAGCAAGGGCGATAAAATAACTCACTAGATTAACAAAAAAAATGGGAGCATTACCAAAAAGAAAACCATCAACAAGAAGGCAGGGGAAAAGAAGAGCGTCTATCAGTGCCAAACTTCCTGTTTCGTCCTCTTGCCCTAGCTGTGGAACAGATAAACTATCCCACTTTGCCTGCCCTGAATGCGGCCATTATGAAACTAAGGGACAAAGGAGCAAAAAAAATGAAACCGAAAAAAGTAGTCGATCCACGACATCTAAAAAGGCAAAAAGCGGTTAGAACTCTTTTTGCATATTCATACGATCAAAAAGCAAAAAGAAAAAAAACAAAACCAGTTTCTCTTCTGGCAAAAAAAGTTATCAGTAAATCAAAGAAAATTGACAAAGTTATTATGGACGCCGCCCCGAAGTGGCCAATAGAAAAAATTAATCGCATCGACCTGGCAATACTTAGACTGGCCGTGTGGGAACTGTATTTTAACAAAAAGACACCCCCCAAGGTGGCTATTGATGAAGCGATAGAGCTGGCCAAGGAATACGGGGCGGAAAACTCATCATCTTTTGTTAACGGAGCGCTGGGAACAATTTATAAAAAACAAGAAAATGAATCTAAAAAGTCTTGAAAAAAACCTTGGAGTTACATTTAAAGACCGAAACAATCTCAAAAAAGGACTTACTCATCGCTCATGGATAAATGAAAATCGTGATCAAGCCGAGGAGTCAAACGAGAGATTGGAGTTTTTAGGAGATGCCATTTTAGAATTCTGGACAACTAAAAAGCTTTTTAAGTATTTTCCAAAGCTTACCGAAGGAGCACTAACCAATATTAGAGCCAGTTTGGTGTGCACTCAAAACCTTGCTGAAAAAGCCCAGGCGTTAAATCTGGGCAAATACCTGGCTTTAAGTCGTGGGGAAGAAAGAAATTTAGGTCGGGAAAATCCCTCTATTCTTGCCGATTTATTTGAAGCGATTATTGGAGCGGTATATATCGATTCCGGACTTCGGGAAGTAGAAAAGTTTCTGTCTCGAATACTGATTGAAGAAATCAAAAAGAAGGGTGGTGCTGGTGACATCAAAGACGCAAAAACAAAATTTCAAGAAATTGCCCAAGCAAACTTCAAAATCACTCCTATATATAGAATATTGAAAGAAACCGGACCGGACCACAAAAAATATTTCCGGGTTGGGGCATTTCTTAAAGATAAAAAAATTGCCCAGGGAAAAGGAGCCTCAAAACGCACTGCCGAAGAGGCAGCTGCCCAAAAAGCGTTGACTATTATCAAAAATCAAGTACAATAAGACCAGTTTTTAAGTTAAACAAAAAAATGCTCAAAGTAAAATTATTTCTAAGAGGCAAAAAAAATCAAAAGTCTTTTCGGATTGTTATTGCTGAGGCAAAAAGTAAGCGCGATGGCAAGTTTATTGATGACCTTGGCTGGTGGAATCCTCAAATTAAAAAAGGAGAGGTTGACAGCAAAAAATTAAACTCCTGGATAGAAAAAGGGGCCCAGATTACCGAAGGAACAAAGAAAGTTCTCGATCTTATTGGCGCTAAATAGCTTTTTTTTTAAATACAATGAAGGAATTTCTGCAACTAATTATCAATACTATTACCGAAACTGAGATTGAAATTGAACAAACAGAAGATATTCAGTATCCGAGAGCAAAAATCTTTATTGCCTACATTCCAAAAGACAAAATGGGCCAATTAATCGGCAGGGAAGGAAGAACGATAAAAGCAATAAGAACTCTTATGGGAGTAAAAAGCAACTCTGAAAAAAATAAACAGCAGTACTACCTAAGATTAGAAGAGATTGGACAATAAACTTTTTAGAGCTTCACTCCAAGTAAAAGGGATTATCTCGACCAACTGCCCCGCCAGTAGCCGGTTTGCTTAACCTTAATGCCTCTAAAACTTTTTCCTGCTTGTCAAAACCAGCAAGATTCTTTAATAGATCTTGTTCGCTATCAGACAAAGACAACTCGGCAATTTTAAGATCCTCCAATCGGTATGCCGCCTTTTCTGAACTATAAAAAAAGGAAATCGATAGATCAATATTTGCCATTCCTTCTCGGACCTGAGTATATTCAAACTTATCAACCTGCATCAACGGCAGTCCTTTTTCTAAATCGGCAAGCAATACATCTGTTCTATCTGCAGAACCAACCAAGGACATATTGGCGGCAATTTTTTCTGGATCTAGAGAGGAAGTTTCTTGCTGTTTACTATCGTCTTCATTAATCGCTTCTATCTGGCCAAGATTGAAAGATAGTTCGTTTAGAAAAAATCCGTTTTTTCTTGCCGGTTCTGAAAAAGCAAAAAGAGCCAATGAAACATCTTTATTTTCAGGAACCGCCAAACTAGCCAAAGCATAATAGTTTTTTAACTCTCCTTCTTCAATAGTGGAAAGAATCTGCACTTTCGAAACAAATTCATCTCGTTTTTCTTTTACCGTTTTCGATTCTTTTGCCATTTTAGAAATGATTTTCCATTTAGGAATAACAAGAAAAACCAAAAAAAACAAACAAATAACTAAAGAAGCAAAAGGAAGGGCTAACGCCTTTAAATCTCTTTTATTAATTCCTATGTTTAAATCAAAGTCCAGGTTTAGCTTACCGGCGCTTTTAGTTTTTACCGAACTATCTGGTTTCATTTTTAAAAACAAACTCACAAGAGAATGACCAACCGCCATCTTCTTCTTGTCCTAAACTCTTAAAAGTAATTTCTGTAAATATTCCTGCCTTATTTTTGTTTTCGTCCTCAATTCTCTTTTCAATCAGGGATAGAGCAGTATAGCCGTCAACAATACCATTAATATCTCCCTTTTTGTAGTCTATCTTCATTTTAGAAATTACTGTTTCCTCACCGATTATCCTTTTGATCTGCTCAACTTTACCACCAACTGTCCGCCTATCGTCAAGTACTCCGGCAACCATTTTTACTCGAAAACGAAGTGACTGAAGCTCATCAATTCTATCCGCAAACTGACTATATTGTGTCCGTGCCGATAATAAACCGGCTGTGTTTTTTTTCAAAAGACTGGAATGGTAGATATTTAGAAAAAAAGTTGCTACTAAAATCAGTAAAAAAACTCCCACAAAAATAAAGGAGCCTTTTTTTACCAAGCTAATCATTTTCAATTTTCTAAACTCAAGCCTAGATTTGTTGGGTAGAAGATTAACACTCATGTTATTTTTCTCTTTTTGCCAATCCTATCGGAATAGAATAACGAGAATAATCTTTCTGGTTAACTGATAAAATCTTTGCTCCTTTAGTGTTAATTCCATCAAGCGGTTGAGCAATCTGAATTTCCACCCCCAAAACCTTTACAAGCTCATCTGTTAATCCGGGAGTCATCGCTCCTCCTCCAGACAGTATTAAAAGTTTAATTTGTTCACCCCATTCTTCATTATAAGAAAGAGCCACCTTTTTTAACTCCTCAGCCAAATGATCAAAAACCTCAAATAAAGCATTGCGAATTTTGCTTTCCCAATCGCCTGCCTGAAATCCGTAAGCTTTTTTATACTCTTCTGCCTTAAAAAAATCCATTCCCAGGGTAGTACTTATCGCTCGAGTAAAAGCATTTCCTCCCAGTCCAATTACCCTGCTCATATAAATCCCTCCTTTTTTAACTACCACGATTACCGAATTGCTTGCCCCCAGATCAACAATCATTGTTGGACTATCTGTCTTGGGAGATAGTGATCTGGCTAAAGAAATCGAAGTTGTCTCCAAAGCCACTGGAACCAAATCAGCCATTTTTATCAGCTTTTGGAATCTTTCAATTATTTCTTTGTGCGCCGCCACCACAAAAACCAAGATTTTATCTTTGGTCTGTTCAACTATCTGATAATCAAGCTGAACCTTGTCTTTGGGGTAGGGGACAAATGTTTCCGTTTCATAGTAAAGAGCCTTGCCAATTTCCGATTCATTTATCGGTGGAAAAGAAAGAAGACGGCTAATAATTTTATTCTCCGGCAAAGCAGTCACTACAAATTTTGTTTTAACTTCCAGCTCTCTAACCAGACTTTTAATGACCTCGCATGTTTTTGCCAGAGAAGTTTCTGAATCAAGATTAGCCCCAGCAATTGGATTTTTTCCCTCGCCCATACTAAGAAGCTTTAACTGGTTTGCTTTTCCTTCCAGCCAGACTGCTTTGATTGAGTTGTCTCCAATGTCTAATCCGAAATGTTTCATTTCCTTTTTAGTATGCCACTGGAATTTAACCAAAGTCAATATTACTGTTGGCGAAAAAACACCTTGTCAAAAAACTCTACCGTTCCACTACCGAGATAATCTATTGTCGGTGTCAGCAAAAAAGAAAACTCAACCAACTGACCACCAGTATCACTATTGCAAATCGCCGTAAAACCAGAGCATTCGACAAGATCATTAGTAAGATCTGCGCTATTAGAAGCAATTTTGCCTTCAGAGCAGGAAAAAACTGTCACTGCCCCATCTGAATCGACTGCGCTAATTGAATTGGCTGTACAGGAGACCGACTCAGCGCCGCGAACAAATTCTCTAACTATCGAAACAGCCGCATCACCATTTTGTTTAACCTCTTTTATCGCCATTGTCTTGGTATTAGACCTTAATGAAAGAAACAGCACCGAAGCAATAACTGTTGAAACCACTGATAAAATAGTTACCGAAACTAAAATTTCAATCAAGGTGAAGCCTGAATTTTTTAATCTTGAAATTATCATTCTTCCCAATTTGATAAATAAATAGTAACCGTCACCTCGCTTTGATCGCTACCTTCCCAACCGGCCACAGTGGTCACTTCAATTCGGCTTTGGTCTCCAAAAGTATCGACATCTGTACAAGCAGTATCCCGATAAAAAGATCCATTTTCCCCTAATCCCTCTTCTTCGTCTCCACAACCGTATAAGTCAGGATTATCCCAAAAATCAGCCGATTGCTTGCTGGCTTTTATCTGTTCTAATTTTTCCTCGGCCAAACGAACAGCAATCGCTTTATTTCTTGCAAAAGTAGCCGTTTTAATCATAAAAACCATCGCTACTACCAGCCCAGACAAAAGGAAAAAAGTAGACACGATTATAAAAAGCACTTCAATAAGCGATTGGCCTGATTGATTTTTAACTCTAAATTTCATTAACCTGAATTTCTCCCGACTTTAAAATATTTAACTGATAAGAAGAGTCTTTTGAAACGGTAATTTCGACCTCATCACCTGTCAAAGCTCCACTAATAGCGGTAAAATAAAACCCAGAAGTGTCAGAAATTTCATAGCCCTCTCCTAGGCTAATTTCTACCTCGCCGGTGCAAACTTCATCGCAAACGGGACAATAAAAAAGACTATTATTTTCACCGGGATTTGTGTAAACTCGATAACTGTTTAAGGAATTACAAGAAGAGCTTGGTTTTTCTCCGTTAATAGCTTTACTGCGAACAAGTCTTAACTGACTTTTTAACT
>CAZAEB010000021.1:0-9577 GCA_964484095.1 uncultured Gammaproteobacteria bacterium | reverse complement strand
AATTAGCTCAATCTTAATAAGTTTGACCTTAAAAGGAGTAATTAAAGAAGATGGAGGGAGGTATTTTTTACAGGGTGATTAATTTTGTAGGGGCGGACACAGGGTGGATATTTTTCTTCTTTTTCTTCTATAATGATTTATGGTTAGAAACTTGCTGTTTTCTTCATTCCTGTTTTTATTTGCTCCGGCATCCGTTTTGGCAGTAACAATGCGATCCGATTCGTATGAGGTTCAGTGGGGAAACATGAATACCGGAGGCGGGGAGCAGACCTCGGCAAGTTTTGAGCTTGATTCAACGATGGGCCAGATTGCTCCCGGAGAATATGCCAAGGCCGGCTATCGGGTTAGATCGGGTTTTCAGTACATCCAGACAATTATTCCTTTCACTTTTACCATTTCTGATCTATCAATTGTTTTTGGAAGTTTAGTTCCCGGCACTCCGTCTACGGCAACCAACGATTTAACAATATCGGCCGGGGGAGCTACCGGCTGGCAGGTGCTTGCCTTTGAAGACCATCTCTTAAGGTCAGAAGCGAGCGATGACATTGACGACACCTCTTGTGATTCAGGTTGCACAAGAACTTCAGCAGGATTATGGACTCAAAATACTACTTATGGTTTCGGGTTTAATATGAGCGGAGAGTATATATCCAGCGATTTTACTACCAGCGACCATTACCGGCCGTTTTCTGATTATGCAACCTACGCCGAGGCGGTTGAGATTATGACTTCGACGACAGCCACCTCATCGGCAACAGCGACGGTTACTTACAAAGTGAATATTGACAGTAGCCAAGAGGCGGGAAACTATCAAAATTCGGTTAATTTTATTGCTGTTCCTGGCTATTGACTGATGGCGATATGAAATAACAGAGGGTTGACAAATAATAGACAGTTTTGTATATTTATTATTAATGGTTTTACTTAAAGTAAATTATGAAATATTTAGAGTTACAGCAGGCGATTGATCAGAGCCTTTTTACTATTCTTGATGTTAAAAAGAAATTTCCCAAGGAGAAAGAATTGTCTTTAAGAACTCAACTTTCCCGGTTTGTCCAAAAGGGTCTGCTTGTTAAAATTAAGCGCGGTTTTTATTGTTTTACTCCTTCTTCAATTGATGAATTTGAGCTAGCAAATAAGCTCTATCAGCCTTCTTATGTAAGTTTGGAAACGGCTTTAAATTATTATGGAGTGATTCCCGATATTTCTCAGGGAATAACTAGTGTTAGTTTGACGACGACCAAAAAAATAAGCAATAAATTTGGAGTTTTCTATTATGCCAAAATAAAACCAACTCTTTTTTGGGGCTGGCTAAAAGTTAAGCTGGTTGGCTCAGATGGCTTTTTTTTAATGGCCCAAAAAGAAAAAGCCCTTCTTGATTTTTTTTATCTGCGAAGAGTTAAATACAAAGGTGATTTGCGATTAAATCTTGATAATTTTAATTTTCGTCGTTATCAGAAGTATGTTAAAAATTTTCCCAGATGGGTACAAACAATCAAGCTTCAGTGAACAATATTATTGCTAATTTTGACCAGATTATTGAATTCGCCCGAAATTATAATTTACCGCTGACAAAAAAGCGGGCAATTTTGAGAGAGTATCTTCAAGTTAAAATATTGGATATTATTTATCGGGAAAAAATTTCCTCACAACTAATTTTTGTTGGAGGAACCTGCTTGAGATTGACCAGAGATTTAGATCGTTTTTCGGAGGATCTTGATTTTGAGCTGGAAGGAGTTGCTTTTTCTCAAGTTGACGGGTTAATTGATAGAACTTTTCAGCAGTTTTCCAAAGAAAATATTGCCCTTGATCTTTATCGAAATCAGACCAAGAGACGGATCTATTGGGAATTTCGTTTTAAAGATTTACTTTTTGAATTGGGAGTTGGCGTAAATTCAGAAGAGAAGTTGACGATTAAATTTGACTTTGAACGTTTTTGGCAAACACATCAAAGGCAGTCATTGCTTCTTAATCGGTATGGGTTTTTGGTTAATGTAGTCACTATTCCTCTAAATCAGCAGCTGGTTCAGAAATTGACTGCTTATTTGAAAAGAAAGCAAACTCAACCGCGGGATATTTATGATATTGTTTGGTTGATTGCCCGCAAAGCTCAAATTGATTGGCAATTTGTAAAAGACAATCAGCTTTCTTTGGATTTAATTTCTCAAGCGGTAGAAAAGTTCCGGCGGGAGGAAAAGAAGATAAGCGATTTTAAACGGAGGCTCCAGCCATTTCTCATTAATGAAAGCTATACTGATAAGCTTGAATTGTTTCCTCGGCTTCTGGCTTCTCAGTTGAAGACTTTATAAATTTGCGCGTAAGGAGTTTTTACTTGTATAATTTTTTTGTGAAATCAATTCTGCTATTTTTAGCCTTTTTTATTTTACTGCCAGGGAAAGTTTTAGCCCAGCAGTTTTCCTTGTCAATTTCTCCTCCTTTGGTCGAGATGATGGTTAAACCGGGAAAATCACTGATTAAGGCTTTTGAAATTGAAAACAATGGAAGCAGTGATTTGTATTTGCGTTCTCGAGTGGTTCCATTTATAGCAAAAGGAGACGGAGGGAGGGTCAGTTTACTTGACGATGATTTTGAAATAGCCAAACTGGAAGCGGGCGGCATTAGATTTGGTCTTATAAATGTTCAGCCCAGTCTAGGGGAAGATTTTTTTCTAAGGGCAGGAGAAAAAAAACAGCTGATATTGAAAATCACTGTGCTTGAAACCGTAAAAGAGAGAGATTTATATTTTACTTTTTTGATAGAGCAAACTTCTAAAGGAGAGTTTGTTTCCCAGTCAGGAAGTGGAGCAATGGCAAAAATTGGCAGTAATGTTTTACTGACCGTATCCGAGTCGGGAAATACCAACCCTCAAGGACAGATAAGTAAATTTAAAGTTTTTCCTAAAGTGGCTGATATTTTTGATGAGATTTCTTTGGAAATCATTATTACCAATTCAGGGGTAAGTTTTTTTAAAGTAGGGGGAGGAGTTGATATTTATAACTGGCAAGGCAAAAAAACAGAAGAGTTTAAGTTTAGGCCGGATAATGTTTTGGCCGGGGGTAAAAGGCAGGCAGTTTGCTGGCAGGAAGAAGAGCAAATTTCTTGTCGGTTCGAGTCTAACTGGCCAGGTCGCTATAAGGCTAAGGTAAGTTTTTATCCTGATGAAAATAGTGATCAGGTTTTAACAAAAGAAGTGGTGTTTTGGCTGCTGCCAATAAAACTGACTGTTGGATTAGTGGTTGTTTTAATATTTGGCTTCTATATTGTAAGCAAAGTAAAGAAAATAAAATAAAGAAAATAAATTTTTTTCGCTACGGCAGGGAGGTGTTTGTGTTTATTGGTCTGGGGCTGGTGGCTGCCGGCCTGGCGCTTGTGTTTAAACCCCAATCCTCTTTGGAGGTTGAAATTATTCCTGCTGAAAGCGACAATCAGATGCAGGAAGTTTTGGTTGATATTGAGGGGGCGGTGGTGTCACCCGGTGTCTATCGGCTTAGCGCCGGCTCTAGGATTAATGATCTTTTAATATCCTGCCAAGGACTTTCAGAAGATGCTGATCGGGAGTGGGTGGCTAAAAATTTAAATAAAGCAGCCTTGCTTATCGATGGGGCAAAAATATATATTCCCCAAAAGGGAGAGAGTACCAGCGCAGTTGCCGGGAGCAAAACGGAAAGGGGACTGGTAAATATTAATCAGGCTGACGCGGTTTTGCTGGAAACTTTACCGGGGATAGGCCCCTCGTTTGCCAAAAAGATAGTTGATTACCGGAAGATAAATGGCGGCTATAAATCCTTAGAAGAACTTATGGCTGTTTCCGGGATTGGCAAGAGCCTGTATTCTCAAGTAAAAGACTTAATTACCATTTATTAGCCAAAACCTTGCAAAAAAAGATTCTTTACCTGTTATTTTTTGTTTTATTTTTTCGTCTTTCTCAAGAATATCTTTTTTCTAAAACTTCCAAGATAAACTCTGGCGATAGGGTAGTGATAAGCAGTTGTTTAGAACGTCAGCCAAAAGAAGAGAGAGGAAAGCAGGTCTTTTATCTTTCCGGGATAAGAATAGCTGCCGGCCAAGACCCTGCTTTTTCTTTCGGAGACTGTCTGAGAGTGGAGGGAGAAGTTTCTTCATATGATTATCAGCAAAAAGAGTATTTGTATATCGATAATCCGGAAATTGAAAAGATAAAAAGGAAACCAGTTTCCGGACTGCTGTTTTCTTTACAAAAAATTGGCATCAATATACAAGACAAAGCAGTTTCGGTTTTTACTCGTTGGCTTCCGGAGCCGCAAGGGGGCTTGATTTCAGGAATAGTTTTAGGAGCAAAATCAAGACTACCTAAAGACTTTTACGAGAAGTTAAGGACTACCGGAACCCTTCATATTATTGTTGCCAGCGGCTACAACTTAACAGTAATTAGTCAAAGACCAGTGGAAGGGATGGCTTGGATTATGGGGAGAAAACTAGCTCTTGGTTTTGGCTGGCTGATGGTTTGGGGTTATGCGCTGATCTCCGGGGGCGAACCGCCGGTAGTAAGGGCGGCGATAATTATTTCCATTGTTTATTTAGCTCAGTTTATAGGCAGGAAGTTTGCTATCTGGCGGGCATTTTTGCTTTCAGTCTGGCTAATGTTGGTTGTTAGTCCTGAGTTACTATTAAGTATTAGCTTTCAGCTTAGTGTTGCTGCCATGTTTGGACTTTTAGTTTTTAAAGACAAGTGGGAAGGATTGAGAAAAGTACCCCTGGTTGGCAGAGATCTATCTGATTCGCTAAGTGCTCAACTGATGGTTTTGCCAGTAATTGCTTATCACTTTGGTCAACTTTCCTGGGCAGCGCCGGTAATAAACATGATTGTTCTTCCTCTGGTACCCAGAATGATGTTGTTTGGACTGTTCTCTTTGGTTGGTCTTGTTTGGCTGCCTCTGGCAATTCCGTTTTTATATCTGGCATATCCGCTTTGCTGGTTTTTTGTTTGGTTTATTAATCTGACCGGAAAGCTTTCCTGGCTTAACTTTTCCGTTTCCTTCCCTTGGTGGGCGGTATTAGTTTATTATTTGGTTTTGTTGTATTTCCTTACAAGAAAGAAGACAGGTGAACAAACAGGTTAAATACATTTTAATAATTTTACTGGCCCTTTTAGCGCTTTATTGGCTGCAAAAACCGGACGACAAACTGCATTTGGTTTTTTGTGATGTTGGCCAAGGAGATGCGGTTTTAATTATTCATGGGAGCAGTCAGATACTGATTGATGGCGGTCCGGATGAGTCGGTTTTGTCTTGTTTATCTGGCCATGTTCCTTTTTGGGATCGGAAAATTGAAATGGTTTTGCTAACCCATCCCGACACGGATCATTTTTATGGTCTTATTGGAGTGGTTGAAAGATACAAGGTAAACAAATTTATCGCTAACCCTTTTATCATTGGCGGTAATTCTGATCTTAAAAGTTTGGCAAGTTTACTAAATCAAAAAAATGTTTCTTTTTACAATCCGTCTCAGGGAGATGTGATTAAATTAGGAGAAATAAATTTAGACATATTATGGCCGGACGAAAGGAGAGTAAGAGAGATAAAAGACATGGAGGAGTTGGCAAACGATAAAATAGGAGATTTTTTAGTTTTTGAAAATAATTTAATTGATTCAAATAAATACTCGATAGTTGCTCATCTAAAATACAGCGACTTCGATGCTTTACTGACAGGTGATCTGCCTCAAGAAGAGTCTCAGTTACTTTTTTGGCAAAAAAGACTTTTTCCGGTTGAGGTTTTAAAAGCTTCGCATCATGGATCGAAAAAAGACAACCCCCAAGAGCTTTATGAGGGGACAAAACCAAAACTGGTAGTTTTTTCGGTGGGGAAAAATAGTTTTGGCCATCCGGATCAAGATTTGATAGGCAGATTAACAGAAGAGGGGATTAATTATAGGAGAACTGATGATGGTGGAGATGTTGAGGTTGTTACCGATGGGAAAGATTGGAGAGTGCTGGCTAATTGATATTGGGCCAAGGTCCTTTTTGAACGGCTTTTGGAAATTTTTTGCTGTATTCGAGTAATTTGCTTTTACTTAGACCAACTAGTGACCATTCACTGAAGTCACTTTCTGCTTTGCCTTTGCTAATCATATATAACTGATCGAGAATAGCTTTTTCCGGTTCAGCAATGTATATTCCATCTTGTATTTTATAGCCAAAAAAATACTTTTTATTAAGCTTTTTGTATTCTACTTGTCTGGCGCCTAAATTAATTTTTTTAGTATTTTTAGTGGTGGCATAAGTTAAACAGTAGGGTATTTGGCTTAAAATGCCATATTTTGATAAAGCCGACTCGAATGAAAGATAAGAAGGATAATAAAGTTCATTAGCGATTTTTTCTATTTCGAAGCTTTGAAATTCGGGGATGTAAACGTTTCTTTTGAGTCTGATGAGAGTGCCGTTTTTAACCAGCCTGTTGAGAGTGACGTACAAGATATTCCTCTCAAGACCTAAAATTTTTTCCAAATCAGCAACAGTAAAATAAGGCTTGTTTAGATCTTGCAGAGTTTTTAATAAACTAATGTTATTCACTTAAGCCATTGACTTAATAATTTTCTTTCACCCTCAGGTAAGAATTTGTGCAGTTCTCTTCTG
Source organism: uncultured Gammaproteobacteria bacterium (assembly GCA_964484095.1). Classification (GTDB taxonomy): domain Bacteria; phylum Patescibacteriota; class Microgenomatia; order UBA12405; family BS750m-G30; genus CAZAEB01. Next base: position 2,964 of record CAZAEB010000021.1, on the reverse strand, counting down.
ACTATTCTTTTATCCCAATTGCTAAAATCAATTTTTGTCTGTTTGTTTAATTTTTGACCGATAAACCAGATATCAAATATATCTCTAATTCTTGGCGGCTTAATTAACATTTTTTCTTTCTCAATTTGTTTTAGCGTTGCCACTTGGGCCAAAACTGTCAAATTGGTAACATTGCTTTTTAAAGTAACAAGCTGATAATCCTTATTTTTCTTCCAGTTAAATGGTCTAGTAGAAGCCTCAAGCTTAATTGAAAATGGTTGGTTTAAAAAGTTTTCTTTTACTTTAAAAACGCCCAAATAAGTGTTTTTTTTCTGCAAGGCTTCTTTTAACTCCAGGGCTTTGCTTTGTTTGGCTATTTTACCCAACAATTTTTTTAATTTTTTTTCTTCGAAATCTTCAATAATTGAAAAATCAAGATCTTCCGAAAATCTAGGCGAACCGTAGGCCAATCTCAAGGCAGTCCCACCTCTAAAAACGAATAACTTTCCCAGTTCGCTTTCAAAAAGTGATTTGAGAACTAGTATTTCGTATTCTTCGCGTACAATTTGTTCTTGAGAAATACCCAGTTTTTTTTCTAGGTTTTCGGCCAACTGTTTATCCATATTATAATAAGAGTAACTTAATAAAACTGTTAAGTTAATGCGATTATATTATACAGAAATGCTGTTGTCAAGATGTGAATATCTGCCAATTTTCAAGTTTCATTCCATAATTGCCATGAATAGTACTAAAAATTGAGGGAGAGTATATATTAAGATAGAATGGGATTGATGAGCCAATACAAGATTAAAGATATTCCCAAATCTGACAGGCCAAGAGAGAAATTAATTAAACACAGCGCTCAGTTTCTTAGCAATTCAGAACTTCTGGCGATTTTAATTGGTTCAGGCTACAAAGGGAAAAATGTCATTCAATTAGCAAAAGATATTCTTTCTAAATATCAATCAAAAAACTTACCAAAATTAGCTTATCAGGAGTTTATTTCCCAAAAAGGCATTGGTAAAGCAGCCGCTTGTAGAATTTTGGCCGCTTTTGAATTGGCTACTAGATTACTTTTAGATCAAGATGATGAGGCAGTTATTATTAAAACTCCAGATGATGTTTACCAGTTTTTGAAAGAAATTGGCAAATATAAAAAGGAGCATTTTATTGGTCTTTATCTTAATGCTCGCAATCAACTGATTCATCAGGAAACAGTTTCTATTGGCGGCTTAAATGCCAATATTATTCACCCAAGAGAAGTTTTTGAGCCGGCGATTAAATATCATGCCGCCTCGGCTATTGTTGTTCACAATCATCCATCTGGCAATCTTCAGCCATCAGAAGAGGATTTGGAAATTACTAAAAGGCTAGTCAAATCCGGAAAATTATTAGGGATAGAAATTGTTGATCATTTAATAATCGCCGGGAAAAAGTTTTTTTCTTTAAAAGAAAAAGGGCTGATGTAGTGTATGTATAATTTGACATATGATTTTACAACTAGTATACTTTCGTTATGGCCAAGTTAAAGAAGAAAAAATATCAATATGTTCCCAATATTATTAGCACTTCTGATTTACAGCGGAAGTCGGGCAAGGTTATTGATCAGGTAAAAGAATCGGCTCAGCCTTATATCGTTGTCCGCAACAACAAGCCCCAGGCAGTAATTATAAGTATTGACGGGTATGAAGAATTAAAGAAAAAACAACGGGAGTGGGAATGGATGGATACAAGGGAGGCGATAAAGAGTGCCGAAAAAGCCAAGAAGGAGGGGAAATTAGTAGAATTTAAGGGAAGCATGTTTGATCTTTGGGAAGGACTGCAAGAAGAAAACGACAACTAAAGATGATCAAAATAATACTTTCCTCCGGATATAAAAAATCTTTAAAAAGAATTCCCAGACATATAGCCAAAAGATTAGACGAGAAAATAAAACTTTTTCAAGAAAATCCTTTTTATTCTTTTTTAAAAACCCATAAACTAACCGGAAGATTAAAAAACTACTACTCTTTTTCCATTACTCATTCCTATCGGGTTCTGTTTGAGTTTTTAGACAAAAACAGGGCTTTGTTTATCAACATCGGCACTCACGAGATATACAAATAGTGATAAAATAAGGCCATGGTTAAAACAACTTCAGCCAATTTGGGCTTTGAGAAAAAATTGTGGGCAGCTGCCGATAAGCTTCGCGGTAATATGGATCCAGCCGAATATAAGCATGTAATTTTAGGATTAATTTTTCTTAAATATATATCCGATTCTTTTTACGAAACCATGTATTTGATTAAAGGAGATAAAGAAGCTGGGGATTGGGAGCTACACGATAAAGATTCATACACCGCTCATAATGTTTTTTGGGTGCCGGAAAAAGCCCGCTGGAAGTATCTTAAACAAAATGCCAAGAAACCGGAAATAGGCAAAATCGTAGATGATGCCATGATTGCTATTGAAAAGGGAAACCCTTCTCTTAGGAGTGTTTTTACCAAGAGATATGCCCGAGCCGATCTTAATAAACAGCGCTTGGGTGAGATAATCGATTTGTTTAGTTCTCTTGGTTTGGGGGATAAAAAAGCCAAATCTAAAGATATTTTGGGTAGAGTTTATGAATATTTTATTGGTCGATTTGCTAGCGATGAGGGTAGGGCTGGTGGAGAGTTTTATACTCCGGCATCAATAGTGAAACTTTTGGTTAAAATGATAGAGCCCTACAAGGGCAGGGTTTATGACCCTTGTTGCGGTAGTGGAGGGATGTTTGTCCAAAGTGAGAAGTTTATAGAAGAGCATGGAGGTAAGAAAGGAGACATTTCAATTTTTGGACAAGAGAGCAACCCTACCACTTGGCGGTTGTGCAAAATGAATCTGGCTATTCGAGGAATTGAGGGGAATTTGGGTTCGGAGCACGCCGACAGTTTCCATAATGACCTGCACAAAGACCTAAGGGCAGATTTTATTTTGGCCAATCCTCCGTTTAATGTTAGTGATTGG
>CAZAEB010000020.1:0-10215 GCA_964484095.1 uncultured Gammaproteobacteria bacterium | reverse complement strand
AAACTTATTTTTAAGTCTAAAGACCAAAACTGCCGCTCCCATCATTTTTACCGCAGAATATTCCCTCTTTTCATTTTCTAAAAGATTACCCGAAAGGCTAAGCGAAACTAAAAGAGGCGTTGTTAAAATTACTTTATCAAAACCATATTCTTTCCCATTAGAATATGCGATAAACCTTTCGTTATTTTTTTCGATTTTTGTTATTTCTTGTTTTGTTTTTATCTCTCCCCCGTTTTTACTTATCTTCTCAACCAACAAATCTGTTAGTTTACAAAATCCCCCTTGATAATATCCCAAATTTGGCGTTCTTGATTTTATTCTCGCCCAAAACCATGACAGGGGGATTTGGCTGTAAAACTTTCCAAATTTTTGTTTTAGCAATGGTTTCCATATTTTGTTATAAGACTCTTTGCCAACTAATAAATAAAGTTTTTCTACAGTAATTTTTTCATATAATTTTGTGAAGGGTAAAAACTTCATTACTATCGTTCCTGCTCCTAAATGTAACCTTGACAATATTCGCAGCTTTGGAAAAAGTAATATGTCTTTGGGCGAATCAAAAGGATACGTTTTTCCATCCAAGTAAACCGAGGTCTTGGGTCTTTTATAGACTAGTTTATCTTTTTCTCCTAACTCGCCTACTAACTTAATAAAGTCTTTGTCTTTTGAAAATACATGCCGGTAAAACTGATCAAGCTCCCACTGCCAACCGACTTTTTTAAATCCTCTAGCTAGACCACCTACTTTGTCTTCTTTTTCAAAGATAGTAACTTTGCAATTATTTTTAGAAAGCTCTAATCCAGTAACTAGTCCAGAAAGTCCTCCACCTATAATTCCAATTTTTTTAATTTTCATTTATATTAGTTTAAGTAATTTTTCTCCAGCAATTTTTCTACTATCTTTTTTGCAATCGGCCCGGCTTGGTCCGCCCCTGACCCTCCTCTTTCAATAAATACAGTCACGGCCACTTTTGGGTTATCTGCCGGGGCAAATAAGGTAAACCAAGCATGCGCGTCGCCACTGCCATCACCCACCTCGGCAGTTCCTGTCTTGCAGGCCACCTGAGGAAGATAGTCAAAGAAAGAAAATCCCGTTCCTCCCGAACAGCAAGCTTCGACCATCCCCATTTTTACCAAACTTAAATTATCCTTACCTATCTCCAGATTTCGACAATTTTTTTCTTTATCCTTCATTAAATGAGGCTGACAATAAACACCATTATTGGCAATTGCCGCGCTCATCGCTGTTACCTGAAGCGAAGTAACAAGCAGATCTCCCTGACCAATAGCATAGTGATATGTGTTACCTAAAAACCACCGCTCTCCCTTAAAGTCTAGCTTCCACTCTGGTGAAGGAACCAACCCTTTTACCTCTCCGGGAATTTCAATTCCTGTCTTTTCTCCAAACCCAAAGTTTCTTGCCCATTGAGCAATATTGTCCGCCCCTACCCATTCTCCAATTTTATAAAAATAAATATCATTTGACCGCTTCAACGCTTTTACTAAATTCACCAATCCTTCTTTACGACCATATTCTAACCAGTACCAATTCCCATATTCCCAATCACCCACTTTTATAACACCTGTATCCTCAACCTCTGTTTCTCCGCTAATTATCCCTTCCTCTAGTCCGGCAATACTGGTAATCATTTTAAAAACAGACCCAGGATGATAAGCCCCGGAAACAGCTCTGTTTAGGAAAGGAAGCCCTTGCTCATCATTTAACCATGAATATATCTTTTCACTGTTGGCTTTAATCCCAAAATCATTAGGGTTAAAAGAAGGTGAAGAAACCAATGATAAAATCTCACCTGAATTTGGCTTGATCACCACAACAGAAGCCTTTTTATCACTAATCAGATCCCAAACATCTTTTTGTAAATCAGTATCAATTGTTATTTCCAAATTGTCGCCCTTCTCCGGTCTTACCTGACCGATCTCCCTGACCAGCTTTCCCTGAGCGTCCAGCTCAACCATTTTTTTGCCTTCTCTACCAACAAGTAAGCAATCAAACATCTCTTCTAGGCCTCCCCTACCCACCCAATCAGTAGAAGAAAAACTCATTCTCTTTTCCAAACAACGAGAATTGGCTACTTCCAGGTCATTCACCTTTCCTAAATATCCGGTTATATGGGCTGATGAGTGAGAAAGAGGATAACTTCTAAGTAAAACTCTGCTGACAATTTCTCCATCAATAATGAGTCTCAAAGCATCGTCTTTTGAGATCCAATTGTCGTCCTCATCCTTCCAAGAAACCACATCTTCAGCCAAAACCTTTCCATTTCTGTCAACAATTTTTCCTCTTGCAGCCGGAACGGATATTTCCCTTATCCTATTTCTTCTTGCTAATTTATAGTACCTGCCACCCTTAATGATCATCAATTCAAAACTTCGCCCCACAATTAGTGAAAAACTAAGAATTAGAATAAAAAAGACTAAATATATGCCGGCTTTTCTGTCTTTAACCTCCATAAATTATTCTCAAAGCCCAGACTGCTGTTGTTTTAATTTACTAATAATATATTTAATAAAAAAGGCAAGTCCCAAAAATATTAAAGAGGACTTTCCTAAATGATCTCCCCAAAACAGATCTTGAAAAATACCCAGCCAAAAAGCCAGCCACCAGCGATAATTATCTTCCAAAATAAATCCCACAAAAACAATTAAAACAGCTAAGCAAATCCACCATTTTAGCAAAAGCGCTCCCAATAAACTTCCAAAAAAAGACAGAATCATCAATCCTACGTATAGTATTATTTTATTAATTGTCATCTATTTTGCAACAAAAACAGTAATTAACTGATTCGGATCCAAAGGCCAATTGACCAGAGCCTTTTTAAAAAGGCCATCGTCAGTCATCCAAACTCTTTCAATCCTGCCGATAAGGTATACTCCCCCATAATCCAAACTAGCAACCAGATCACCTTCACTAATTTTTTCCTCGGCAGTAATTTCTTCAATAATTAATAAACTTCCCCCTCGCAAAATACCCTTAACTGCCGGCTGACTATCTCCATTAAAATCTCTTTCCGGCCATATACCAACCAAAATCTTTGTACTGGAACTGGTAAGCAGCTCAACCTTTGAATTAGTAGGACCGATGCTAACCACTCTTCCAAGCAGTACTCCATCAGACAAAACAGCTGCCCCATCTTCGATACCAATTTTGCTGCCAATGTTTAGTTCCAATCTTTCTTTACTAATTCCCAATATCCTTGCCGGTTCAAACTTTACTCTCAAAGGTAATTTTACTCCCAAAAGCCTTCTGGCAGAACTATTTTCTTCCCTTAATTTCTCAACCTCTAACCGGCAAGTTAGTATTTCTTTTTCTGACTCCAGATTTTTAGAAACTGGAGAAGCAAGTCCAGCCTTCTTTTCAATAAGTCCAATCCTTAAAAAAGTCGTTGAGTTATTAAAAACAAGATGAACCCAGCCTAGCAAACCAACAAAATCCGCTCCCAAAAGAAGAACCGATATCATTATCAACACCAGCGGCTGATTATACTTTTGAGATTTATTTATCATCTTAAGCCCGATACCAACTTAACCTTATCGAGAAGTTTCTGATTGTTAAGAAGATAACTTCCCCCCTTAACAACAGACAAAAATGGAGACTTTACTACCCAAGAAGGCATTTTAGTTTCTTCACTAATATATTTTTCCAAACCGCGTATTTGCGAAACACCGCCAGTTAGGCCGATTCCGCTCTTTAATATATCATTGGTCAACTCGGCAGGCATCTCCTCTAAAAGTTCTCCCAGTTGAACAATTATCTTTTGAAAAACCGGCATTAGCGCCTCCATTACTTCCTGTTGAACAATCTTTACGCTTTTAGGCAAGCCACTTTCCATACCCCTACCTCTAATAACCAACTGTTTTTTTTCTTCTCCTCCTGATTGATATACACAACCAAGCTGATTTTTAACTTTTTCTGCAGTCGGCTGGCCAATAAGCAGACCATACTTGAGTCTTAAATAGTTAACTATCGCTCCGTCCATCATATTCCCCCCTACCGGAATTGACCGATTAAGAACAATTCCTCCCAGAGAAATTACCGCGATTTCTGTCGTTCCTCCACCGATATCAATAACCAAAAGGCCTGAAGATTTACTGACGGGAAGATCCATTCCAATTGCTGCCGCCAGTGATTTTTCCACCAAAAATACCTCTCTGGCGCCTGCTTTGATCATTACTGCTTTAACAGCCCTTCTTTCTACTTCGGTAGCTCGAGAAGAAACTCCAGCAATTACCCTGGGTCCAAATATCTTCACCCATTTACCGGGTATTTGTTTTGCTAAAGAGAAAAAATGATCAACAAGATTGAGAGCGGCATCAAAGTCAGCAATTACTCCTTCGCTTATCGGCTCAACTGTTTCAATCTGTTGGGGCTCCTTTCCTATCATTGCCTTGGCCTTTTTCCCAACCGATAAAACAACTCCGCCTTTTTTCTTTTGTCTTGCCAACACGGTCGGTTCTTTAACTACCATTCCTTTTCCTTTGGCAATAATGCGAATATTGCAAGTTCCCAAATCAACCGCTAGGTCAAAGTGAGAAAGTTGGTTAGCAAAATCAATCATCACATTGAGTATATCAAACCGCCGCTATTTTTTGATCTCTTCCAACCAAAAGATGGCCTGATCAAAATTAGGTTTTAGCTCTACCGATTTTTCCAAATAACTTACTGCCATATCGTTATCGCCTATCGCCTGGCACATTAGTCCGGCATTATAGTATAGTTTTGCGTCAGTGGGCGCTAAAACTATCGCTGAAAGTAAAGATTCAAGAGAATTTTCCAAATAGCTCGGATCATGCTTTGAAAGAGTGTAAAACATTCTTGCCCTGTCTTTATAAAAATTAAGATGATATGGAGAAATGGAAAGAGAGATATCAGATGACCTCACTGCTTTCTCAACCATTTCCTGAGCCTGCTCATCTAATCCCGACTGAAAACTTAAATAGGCAAGATCGGCCAAAGTTAATCCAAATTGACTATAAAAACTAGGTTCTGATTGATTTTTCTCAACCGCTCTTTTTAAATAGTCATAACTGACCTTAAAATTACCTGCCCCTTCCTGAGATTTGCCTTTGGCAAAATACGTATCGGCACGCCAATAATTATTGATTTTGAAAAATCCTATCAAAAAAACCAACCAAATTCCAATGATATACACCACCTCTTTTTTAGAGATCTTTTTTAATAAAAGCTTTTTTTCTTCATCTTTTTCCATCCAGAGACTACAAACTGCCGGAATCAGAAAAAACCAAAGACCAACAACCACTACAGAAAAACCAAAAAAATTAGTTACCAGCACGGTTGCCAAAGAAGAAACACAAATCATTAAAAACAAGCTATCTTTTTTCCTACCTCTTTTTTTAGATTCTTTATAAACCCAATAAAAAAACGCCACGGAAATTGCCAAATAACTGACCAGTCCTACTGTTCCCGTAGTAGCAGCAAAGTTAAGATATTCGTTGTGAGCCTTGTTGTATAAAAAATCCCATTCAGAGGTAAGATTATGCGCGACCGGCCTTACCCAGTAATAGCTGTAAGCAAAAGTTTCCACCCCTGTTCCAAATATCGGTTTTTGCCGCCAAAGATCAACCGCCCCTTTCCAAACAATTTTCCTAATATCTCCAGAGGGAGTAATGTTTAGACCTACCGACTCTGTCCCTAATCCACCTTCCTTCATCTTCTCGATTGGCCTGCCGGCCAGCACCGAAACTAAAGAGGGAGAAAACGGAGTGCCAATAACTATGCTCAAAAAAGCCAATATCAAAACGGGAGCTCTAAAAGAAAGAAGAGTTTTTTTCGACAAAACAACCAGTGAGCTAAAAACAAACAGACCAAAGCCAAATCCTATAATTCCCGATTTGGATTTGGTAAACAGTAAACAAAGATAAAAAACAAAAAGCAACAGATAGCTGATATTTTTTGTCTTTGTTTCCTTTTCAAAAACAGTTCTTCCTAAAACAATCATCAGTAAGATATTAAGATAAGCCGCCAGCCAATTTGGCTGACCCAGAGTAGAGAAAACTCGTCTTTGGACATCTTGAACCCAAAGATTTTTGTCAATTCCAAAATGTTGAGCAATCCCATAGAGGGAAACGAGAAACCCGGAAACCAAAGAAACATCGACAATTTTTTTAACCCAGTCTTTTTTGCCATTGCTTACTAGGGCAAAGTAAAGAGTTAAATAACTAATTGTCGACAGTAAGCCGCCATGAAACCTGGAGTAATAACCGTAAAAACTGGTATGGCGGTCTATAGAAAAAACAGTTGACAGAATCTGAGAAGTCAAAAAGATAACCACTGGCCAGAAAAGAAAGGTTTTTCTTAAAATAATCCTTTTTTCCAAAACCATTCTAGAAAGCCAAAGACAGCTAATCAAAAGGCTAAAAAAATAGACCAAAACTATTTTATTAAACTCAAAAAGTTCAAAGTTGACCGGAGCCCAAACCAAAGGAACAAAAAAGAATAATCCTAAAAAAGAAATATAGATCGCTTTATTAATCTTCTCCAGCATGGCTCATTCTAGCACAAGTTTTTCTCCACAACAGCAGTAATTTTAATGTTAAAATAACCAATGATTGTATTTTTTGGCTCATCCAAATATTCCGTTCCAACCCTTAAAAAACTTTCTGAAAACAGCCGGGGTATTATAGTGGTTACTTCCGGCGACAAACCAGCCGGTAGAGGCAATAAAACCACCCCCAACCCCCTAAAAGAATTTGCCCAAGAAAAAAAATTGCCGATTTTAACTCCGAAAAAACTGGATAGTTTAGCGCTAAAACAACTAAAAGAAGCTATTGGCAAAAAATTACCCTCTCTTGGAGTTTGTTGTGTTTATGGAAAAATAATCCCAGAAAACTGGTTAAAGTTTTTTCCAAAAGGAATCCTTAATATTCATCCTTCACTACTGCCAAAATACCGAGGCCCCTCTCCGGCTCAGTTTGCCATATTGAGTGGGGAGAAAAAAATGGGAGTTTCTATTATCAAAATGGACAGTGAGATTGATCACGGACCGATATTATTTCAAAAAGAACATTTTATTGATCAAAGGGAAACTTCGGAAACTCTTTTTGGTAAACTTTTTTTGCTTGCCGCCAACAATATTAATAGTATATCTAACAGATATATTAACGGAAAAATAAATCCCCGAGAACAAAACCATTCTCAAGCAACCCTTACTAGCCAAATTAGTAAAAGCGACGGATTTATTAATAAAAAGGCAGTTAAGCTAGCTTTGGGTGGAAAATCCATTCCTAAGAGCTTGCTTCCTAAAATAATTTCCCAGCCAAATCCAGAAGTTGAAAATTTCCCACCGGAAATAATTAACAGAGCAAGAAGGGCTTTTACTCCTTGGCCTGGAATATTTACTAAAGTAAAAATCACCAGAAAGGGAAAAAGTGAAGAGAAAAACCTTAAAATAATTGAAACAAAAACAGATGGAAAGAGTTTAGAAATTAAAAAGGTTCAGTTGGAAGGAAAAACTCCGATTACTTTTTGCCAGTTTTGCTCTGCTTACCAGATTTTTTAGCTATTTTTTCAGACTTCTTTTTCTTTATTGTTCTTATACAGGTAGTGCAAAGCTTCATTGACATTTTTAAACCACCTACCCTGACGGTAGTTTTTTGAATATTTGGCTTAAAGCTCTTAGGTTTCTTTGTTGCTTTCTTTCTAAATTTTTTAGAGGCAACTCCCCTTCTATGTTTGCTTTGTCTGCCAATTTGAGTTTTCTTACCGCAATTATCACATCTAGCCATAATTTCTCCTTTAAAAAACGGGCTTGTTCGCCTTATTTCTAACCTGTATACTGTACCAAAGTAAAGATTAATTAGCAACAACTTATTAAAAAACCCTAAATAGTTTTGAAGTTTTAAACTTGAAGCATTATAATTTGTTTAGAATTTATTATTTTATGCTTAGTATTTAAGTAATTATGTTTATTTTTTGGATTATTGCCCTAGTTATAGCTCTTTCGATTCACGAGTATTCTCACGCCCGAGCCGCTGATGAGCTGGGCGACCCGACTCCCCGGCTAAACGGCAGATTAACCCTCAATCCCTTGGCTCATCTTGACCCGATAGGAACGCTAATGCTTTTCATTTTTAGATTTGGCTGGGGAAAGCCGGTTCCTATCGATCCCTATAACCTTAGAAACCCACAAAGAGACCATGCTCTTATCGCTCTTGCCGGACCAGTTAGCAATTTTATAATGGCAGCTATTTTTAGCGGCGGCTACCATCTTATCTCTAATTTTGCTCCCACCATAAATTCTCCTCTGCTTTTTTCTTTTGCAGTGACAGTGGTAATAATGAATTTAGGATTGGGACTTTTTAATCTTCTTCCCTTTGGTCCTTTGGACGGGGCTAAAGTTTTTTTAGGATTTTTACCAGCTGACAAAGTCGAAGAATGGGAAGCGGCTTTAAGTCGGTACAGCCTAATAATATTTTTGCTTCTTTTTATCCCAATAATAAACGGCACCTCCATACTTAGCTTAACTTTAGGAACTCTGGTAAACTTTTTTCTAAAACTACTCTTTCCTTCTTTTGGGGGAATAATCTAGTCGGTTAGCCAATATTTTTATTTAAATCTTGTATCAGCTTATCAATTTTTTTCTTGTTCATTCCATGCGCCTTTGCGCCTTCCTCTAAGGTTTCAAAAGCGGCCGCAAAACAACCGATGCAGTGAAGCTGATATTTATCAGCTAGAATCTCGGCCGCTTTGGGATATTTTTCGACAATATCTCCCAGTTTAGTTTTTCCGGTAATTTTCGTCTGCTCATTTTTCTTTTTCATTTTTTCCTCCATTTTTTAATTGCTTTAACTAATACTTCTTGACTTAATAATGAACAATGCAATTTTACAGCAGGCAAACCTCCTAAACTTTTTACTATGTCGTTTTTGTTAATCTTTTCTGCCTCCGAAAGTTTTTTTCCCTTAGCAATCTCCGTTAGCACGCTAGTGGTGGCAATTGCCGCGACGCATCCCAGGGTTTGAAACTTAATATCCTTTATATAATCTTTGCCATCTTTTTTGTCAATTTTAAGATATATCTTCATTACATCACCACACACCGGATTGCCAGCTTGAGCAAAAGCGTCCGGGTTTTTCATTGTTCCCATATTCCTGGGATTTTTAAAATGGTCTAATACTTTTTTTGAATACATTATCTTATTCCCCTTCTTATATTTCTTAATTTTCTAATAATTTCCGGAAAAACTTTTAAAACGTAATCTATATCACTTTCCTTTGTCTCAACCCCCAAAGAAAATCTAATTGAACCATGGGCTTTCTCTGGAGCAATTCCCATTGCCAGTAAAACGTGAGAAGGCTTTAGTTCTCCTGAGGTGCAGGCACTTCCAGAAGAAGCGGCAATTCTTTGCTCAGACAGAAGTAAAAGCATTGCCTCTCCCTCAACCCCCTTAACCAAAAAACTAGCAATGTCAGCAAGTCTGTTTTTTGGATGACCGGTCAAACTTACTCCGTCAATTTTGATCATCCCCGAAATAAGCCTATCTCGAAGTTTGGTTATTTTTTCAATATTTTTTGAAGCATTATCAAGAGTGATCTTTAAAGCCTCAGCCATACCAACTATTAAAGGCACTGCCTCTGTGCCGGGATATAAACCACTCTCGTGATGACCACCAAACATTTGTGGAGATATTTTGACTCTCTTGCCAACATACAAAAGGCCCACCCCTTTAGGTCCACCAAACTTATGAGCCCCTAAGCTTAAAAGGTCAACTCCTAAATCAGCAATATTTAAATCCAGCCAGCCAACAACAGCGGCAGCGTCGGTATGAAAATATATCGTTTTATCAAATTGTTTTTCTTTTTTTCTTATTATTTCAGCAATTTTTTTAATTGGCTGAACTGTCCCCACCTCATTATTGGCATACATTATAGATACTAGGACTGTTTTATTAGTTATCGATTTTTCTAATATATCAAAATTAACAACTCCGTACTCATCTACCGGTAGAAAAGTTGTCTCGACTCCCTTTTTTTCTAAAACCTTAAAAACATCTAAAACAGCATGATGCTCTGTCATACAAGTAACAATATGAGGATTATTAACTTTCTCGCATACTCCCATGATTGCCAGATTATTAGCAGTGGTAGTTGTCCCGGTAAAAATTATTTCACTGCTACCAACTCCCAAAATCCTAGCGGTTGTCGCCCTTGACTCATCAACAGCCACTCTTGCTTCTTG
>CAZAEB010000019.1:0-10292 GCA_964484095.1 uncultured Gammaproteobacteria bacterium | reverse complement strand
TTAAAGGAGGAGAGTAATGTTTTGGTATATTTATGGAGAAAACGTATTCTCCGCCAGGAAAAAATTAAACGAAACGATTGATAAAATCGTTGAGTGTGACCCTCAAACAAAGTTTGTAAAGATAGAAAAGAAAGGGTTTGATGAAGAAAAATTAAGTGTAATCATCAATAGCCCATCTCTTTTTGGTCAAACCAACTCCTTTTTAATTGAAGGTTATAACTTGCTCACTCCAAAGCAAAAAGATTTCATAATAGATGCTTTTATTAAAAGTAGTGCCCAGGTAATTTTTTGGGACTCGAAAGATACCAGGCTTGCCAACGGACTGAAAAAGATTTTTCCGCAGATAAACGTTTTTCACTTTCCAAAACCAAAGCTTATTTTTGTTTTTATGGAAAAAATATTCCCTGGCAATCAAAAAGAATGCTTGTCTTTGTTTGCAAAAATTGCCGCTGATCAACCACTAGAGCTGGTTTTATATTTTCTAAAGCAACACTTCAGAACATTAACCATGTTTTCCGTCAGTCCCGATCTCATTAACAACTTACCCAGCTGGAGAAAAGAAAAGCTTTCCACTCAAGTCAACAGGTTTCCGAAAGAAGGCGTGGTTGACTTTTATAAAAAACTTATCAATTTTGAATATCAAAACAAATCAGGCAACTTACCGGTTGGACTGGAAATAGCTCTTGTCAATCTTTTGGCAACTGTTTAAAATGAATTAAGTCATGAGCAATTATATTCTTTGGTTTAAAGATATTGATAAAAATGATGTTCCCAAAGCTGGTGGTAAGGGAGCTAATTTGGGAGAAATGGTCCAAATGGGCATCCCGGTTCCTCCCGGATTTGTAGTCAATGTCAGCGCTTACTTTGAATTTTTCGAGAAAGCAGGAATTAAAGACAAGATTAAAGAAATCTTAAAACTTACCAATGTTCAAAACCCAACTGAACTCCAGCAAAGCGCTCAAAAAATTCAGCAAATAATTAAAAGTTCTCCGATTCCGCCGGAAATTGCCAATCAGATAATGAAAGCATATTTAAAACTTGGTTCTCGCTGGGGACTAAAACACTCCTTGGTAGCGGTAAGATCATCAGCGACCGCTGAGGACCTTCCTAATGCCTCCTTTGCCGGACAACAGGAAACATATTTAAATGTAAAAGGAGAGGCTAATGTGGTCAATCGAACCAGAGATTGCTGGGCATCGCTGTTTACCCCCAGAGCAATTTTTTATCGGGAAGAAAAAAAGTTTGACCATTTCTTGGTAGGAATTGCCGTCCCAATCCAAAAAATGGTTCAGTCTGACGTTTCCGGAGTGATGTTTACTATAAACCCGGTAACAAATAACAAAAAAGAGCTGGTTATTGAAGCAGTTTGGGGACTGGGAGAAACAATTGTTCAGGGGAAAGTTACTCCTGATCACTACCTGATCAATATAGAAAACTTAAAGATCATTAAAAGAGAAGTGGTCCAGCAAACGATACAAATGACCAAGGCAAAAAACAATAAGGTAATGACCAGGGTGCCGAAAGATCTTCAAAAGATTCAAAAACTAAACAGTCTACAGATTGTCAATCTTGCCAAAATTGGAGTAGAAATACAAAAACATTATTTTTATCCTCAAGACATTGAATGGGCACTGGAAAAAGGGGTTTTATATATTGTTCAAACGCGGCCAGTAACAACAATAAAAACCGACCGGCAGACAAAAGATAAATCAAATGATAATCGAGACATCATTCTTATCGGCGATCCTGCTTCTCCTGGAGTTGCTAAGGGAAAGGTAAAAATAATCAGCTCGGCAAAAGAAATAGGCAAGGTCAAAAAAGGTGATCTTTTAGTAACTACAATGACCAATCCTGACTTTGTTCCCGCAATGAGGCTTGTTAATGGAATTATCACCGACAAAGGAGGACGCACATCACATGCAGCTATTGTATCCCGAGAGCTTGGTATCCCCTGTGTTGTTGGAGCCAGAATAGCCACTAAAAAATTAAAAAACGGCCAAATTGTTGCCCTAGACGGGGAATCTGGAGAAATTTTCAATCCTAAAAATATAAAAACAATAAAAACTAAAAAAATCAAAAAGATTGGGAAAAATATCAAAACTGCCACCAAAATATATGTCAATCTCGGTGAACCGTCTCTGGCAAAAACAATTGCTAAAAAGAATGTTGACGGAGTAGGCCTTTTAAGGGCTGAGTTTATGATTGCTCAAATTGGCATTCATCCCCAAAAACTAATCAGGGAAAATAAACAGGAATTCTTTATTGACAAATTAGCAAAAGACATTGCAAAATTTTGCAAACCTTTCGGCTCTAGACCGGTAGTTTACCGAGCTACCGACTTTAAAACTAACGAATACAGAAATTTGGAAGGAGGAGCTCCTTTTGAACCGAAAGAAGAAAATCCTTTAATTGGTTTTCGCGGCGCTATCCGCTACATCTCCAGCCCGGAAGTATTCAGCTTAGAACTAGAAGCAATTAAAAGAGTCAGAAACAAAATGGGGTTAAAAAACCTATGGCTGATGATCCCGTTTATAAGAACACCAAAGGAACTTCTTCAGGTAAAAAGAATTGTTGCCTCAGTAGGGCTAGTTAGATCTCCAAGTTTTAAGCTCTGGATGATGGTTGAAATTCCTTCAAATATTATCATTCTTAAAGATTTTATTGATGTCGGAATTGATGGCATTTCCATTGGATCAAACGATTTAACGATGCTAATTTTAGGACTGGACCGTGACAATAATGAAATTGCTTTCCAATTTGACGAGCGAAACAAAGCGGTTTTGTGGTCTCTAAAAAGAGCTATAAAAACCGCCTCCAAATATGGAATAACCAGCTCTATCTGCGGACAAGCCCCAAGCAGCTTTCCAGACCTAACCGAAAAACTGGTTAGATGGGGGATTACCAGTATTTCTGTTAATCCTGACGTTATTGACAGCTCTCGAGAAACTGTTGCTTGGGCAGAAAAGAGAGTCCTTGGTGGGAAAAAATAAAAAATGAGAATAGTTGACATCAAACCAAGAGAAATTTTAAACTCGGCAGGCAATTTCACCATTGAGTGTAAAATAACCCTATCAAATGGAAAAAGCGCCGCCGCCTCTGTGCCTCAAGGCATTTCTATAGGAAAGGAAGAAAAAAAACCGGTTTCTACCAAAATGGCCGTAAAGCAGATAAACAAAGAGATATTTCCTATCGTCAAAAAAGAAATCGGCTTGAATCAAAAAAAACTAGACAAAATTTTGGAAAAAGGGTCATGGGGAAGCAATACCACCCTGTCTGTTTCGGCCGCTTTTGCCAAATGTTCCGGCTTTTTTCAAATATCAAGCAATCCCTCTATTCCCAAATTAATGATGTTGATTTTTGAAGGAAAAAAACACGGTAATAAAAAACTAAAAATTCAAGAGTTTATGATTGTGGCAAACTCGATAGAGGAGGGGAGAGGGTTTTACAAAAAAACTAAAGACTACTTGGAAAATAATGGAGTTTCTGTTTTGGTTGGAAGTGAGGGAGGATTTTCTCCTGAAAACTTTAGCGATATTAAAATTCTAAAATTGATGACAAAGTTGGGAGCCAAAAACATTGCTCTAGATGTAGCCGCCAATACTCAACCACCATCCTCCTTTTTTCTCAACAAAATTGTGCGACGTTTTCCAATTGTCAGTATTGAGGACCCGATATCAGAAAAAAAAGTTAAAAATTGGACCAAGTTTCTTGCTAAAAACCAAAAAAATCGTCCCGACATTCTCGTGGTCAGTGATGATTTAACTGTTACTGATCCTAATAAAATTGAAAAAGGGGCAAAAGAAAAAAGATTTAATGCGGTAGTTATTAAACCTAATCAACAAGGAACAATAACTAAAGCAATTGAAGCAATAGAAGTGGCTAAAAAATATAACCTAAAAGTGATCGTTTCCCATCGAGGAGAGGAAACCAACGACTCCTGGACGGTTGATTTGGCAGTCTTTGCCAAAGCAGATTATGTAAAATACGGCGGTCCTTGTCGAGGTGAAAGAATTGCCAAATATAATCGATTACTAGAAATCGCCTAATACCAGAACCTTATCAGGCGCAACAACATACTCAGCATAATCTTGGCCCAAAGGGTTTTCTTGAACTAAAACATCAATTATTTTCAGTTTTTCAAAGTACAACCTAATAATTTTCATTGAGTTGCCATGACAAGAAACAGCCACGTTCTCACCAGTTTTCTTTACTCTTTTAACCAGATCACGGCAGAAAGGAAAGACTCTTTTTTTAACGTCTTTCAAAGATTCACCTCCAGGAGGCGGAAAATCAAAA
The DNA here is from genome assembly GCA_964484095.1 of uncultured Gammaproteobacteria bacterium. Classification (GTDB taxonomy): domain Bacteria; phylum Patescibacteriota; class Microgenomatia; order UBA12405; family BS750m-G30; genus CAZAEB01. The sequence goes on along the minus strand of CAZAEB010000019.1, from coordinate 5,996 downwards.
TATCGCCTGTACTTTACCGCATCAACAAAGTTCTCCTCCATCAGTTTCTCTTTGCTTTTACCAGTTAGTTTCCCATAATCTCTTTCGATAATCCTGTCATCGACTTCATAGCTAACTTTTTTGCCCTTAAGGGCAATTTTGGCGGTTTGGCTGGAACGCGAAAGATGGGAAATAATACAAACATCGATTTGTTTGTCTTTGAGTTTGGGAACCAACATCTTTGCCTGATCTTTTCCTTTTAGGGTTAGTTTAGAGTCCCGCCAACCGGAAAAAATTCGCTGGCGGTTATCATAGGTTTCTCCATGTCTAAAAACATATATCTCCGGATACTTAGAAGACTCTTTTTTAGGAAGAGGCCTTTTGGCTTTGCCAGGACTCATTATCGAAGAAAGTGCCGACCTGGTTATCCGAATAGCTTCATTAACACTCGGTTTCATATAGTTTTATTGGAAACAACTACCGTAACCTCTCCTTTTATATTTCCTTTTTTCAATTCTAGCAAAACTTCCTTTGGGTTTCCACGAACGACTGTTTCAAATTTTTTAGTCAATTCTCGACAAACAGAAACAGAAAGCCTGATGTTTAAATCTCTAAGATCTTCAAGAGCACTAATAAGTCGAAAAGGGGATTCGTAAAAAACAATTGATGAACATAGGTCGGCACTGATATTTAAAGCTTCTCCCAACACTTTTGTTCTTTTGCCTCTTTTTTTGGGTAAAAACCCTAAAAACAAAAATTTATCTGGCGGCAGGCCTGAGAGTACTAGGCCAGCAGTAACTGCCGATGGGCCGGGAATAACGGTCAATCCAGCTCCCGCCTTAATTACCGCCCTCACCAGCTTGTAGCCCGGATCAGAAACCAGCGGCATACCGGCATTGGAAACTAAGCCGATTGAATCTCCCTTTTTCAATCTAACCATCACCTGGTGAATTCTTTCATCTTCATTCCCTTGATAGTATGAAACTAGCTTTAGGGGCTTTACTCCAATTTTTTCTAATAGATTTTTCGTTTTTCGAGTGTCTTCACATAAACAATATTCAACCTTTTTTAAAGTATCAACTGCTCTTTTAGTGATATCGTCAATATTTCCAATCGGAGTAGAAACAATAAACAATGTTCCCAGACCATCTTTTTTAACCATTTTATGCCTTACCGTTCCAGTTTCTAATTACTCCAACCGCTCGGCCCTGAATGGTAACATTCTTGACAAAAATTGGTTTCATCTTAGAATTTGCCGGCTCAAGCCTGATTCTTGCCGACTCGCGGTAAAACTTTTTGAGAGTTGCAAAACCATTTTCCAAAATTGCCACCACCACATCACCATTATTTGCTTCGCTCTGCTCCTCAACAACAATATAGTCCCCATCCAAAATACCTTCTTCAATCATCGACTCTCCCTTAACATGAAGGACAAAAGCTCTTTTTTTTCCGGAAACCATATAGTGAGGGACAATAGCAGTAGCATTAGGGTCAGTGTACGGTTCAATTGGCTTTCCGGCAGCAATGAAACCTAGTATTGAAAGCTCGATCCCTTTTTCCAAAAGACCATTATTAACTTTAAGAAGCTCTATTCCTCGAAGAGCCCCCTTGTATCGCCTAATTACTTTCTTTTTTTCCAAAACATCCAGATGGCCGCAGACTGTAGAAAGAGCAGAAACGCCAATTGCTTGGGCAATCTCTGTAAGAGTGGGAGAATATTCGAATTTTTGAATATACTGTGAAATATAATCGACAATTTGCCTCTGCTTTTTATATAAAATTATTGTCATTCTAAAGAAATTAAAACACGAAAAAAACACGAAGTCAATACCTTTTGGAATTGAGAAACAAAACAGGTATTATTAAGAAAATGAAAAAATCCATATTCTTTTTCTGTTTATTTACTTTTCTTTTAATCCTTTTTCAACGCCAAATTTTTGCTTTGTCTGAATTTAAATCTGAATATTACACCGAATATCGGATAAACAGCCGTGGAGGAGCGGTTGTAAAACAAACAATTTCTTTAACCAATAACTTCAGTAATATTTATCCCAAAGAGTACCACATAGAAATAAAAACGCCGGTTCAATCAATAACTGCTTGGGACGAAAAAGGAGATATTCTTGCTTCTGTTAATCAAAAAAACGATGACACTGAAATCCGGATTTCTTTTAATGAGCAGGTTATAGGAAAGGGTAAAACGCTCACCTTTTATGTTGAATATCAGCTTCTTAACTTCGCTACTAAAAAGGGTCGTGTTTGGGAAATAGTTGTTCCTCAGATATCCAACTTTGACATGATAGATGATTATCAAATCTCACTGTATGTTCCTGCCATTTTTGGTCATCTTTCCTACTCTTCTACTCAACCTGCAAGCAGTCAGACTCTTTCCGGACAGACAAAATATTCATTTAATAAACATCAGATCTCTAGTAGTGGGGTTGTTTTAGCATTTGGAGATTTTCAAATTTTTGATTTTACTCTTAACTATTATTTAAAAAACGGCAGTTCTGACGTTGTTATTTATGAAATTCCTCTTCCTCCTGAGACAAACTATCAGGAGGTGTTTTATTCCCAACTAACTCCCAAACCAATTGACATCAATATTGATGATAACGGAAACTGGATGGCCGTATACGAACTTTCCCAAATGGAAGAGATTAAAATTACCGCCCAGGGGCAGGCAAAAATTGTTTCAACCCCCAGAACCAATCATCCTTACAATCAAAATCAAGACTTAGAAAAATTTTTGCAATCGAACCGATACTGGCAATCCCAAAATCCAGAGATTGTTGCCTTAGCGAGTAGATTAAAAGATCCAAAAAAAATATACAACTATGTTGTTGATCAGCTGAACTATAACTATGGAGATTTGGCGAGTGGAAATATTGAAAGAAAGGGGGCTGTCAAAGCCATTCTAGAACCGAATCAAAGTGTTTGTAGCGAGTTTACCGATCTTTTTGTGGCCATTTGCAGAGCGGCAGGTATTCCTGCCAGAGAAATTGAAGGGTACGCCTATACCAACAACCCCAAAATCAAACCTCTTTCTTTAAAAAGAGATGTCCTTCACGCCTGGCCAGAATATTGGGATGAGCAGAAAAAAACCTGGATACAGGTTGATCCTACCTGGGAAAAAACCACCGGCGGAATCGATTACTTCAATCATTTAGACTTAAACCATTTTACATTTGTAATTCATGGAACAGACAGCCAATACCCGCCACCGCCAGGATCTTATCAAGACAATAACTCCGGAAACAAAACTGTTAATGTTTCTTTTGCCACCGGCCCAATCATACAAAGCAAAGATTTAGAAAAAGACCTTTTAACTGTTTCTTTAACAGAAAGCTCGTCGTCACTACTTATTGATCAAAAAGATCAAACAGTAATAGTAACCAATAAATCAATGGCAACCTTAAAAAATGTAAAAGTTAATTATCTTGGCTCTAGTCTTTCCTTTTTTAACTATTCTTTTCAGCCCCCTGATATTTTTACCAAAAACCCACATGAGTCTTTTTTGACAGAATTCCCAATTATCCCTCCTTTTGGAAAAGAAATATTTTCTATTCCCAAATCATCACCACTTCTTGAGTGGTTTTTTAACCCGACGTACAAATTGACCGTTTCCAGACAAGGGGCGGATGACCAAACGGTTATGGTTTGTGGCAATATTAACAGCAATTCAAATACACTTATCATATCTATTCTGAAAATAATATTGGCGCTTATTATTTTCAGTCTTTTCGGTATTGGAATTTTTAGGCTTGCTAAGGTTGCAAAGAAAAAGCTATTTTGATAAGCTTGACCAGATGAAAAAGATTATAAGGTATTGGTTTATCAATCTCATCAGTCTTTTGTTTGTTAGTTCAGTGATTACATCTATTAGCTTTGTCGACGGATGGCAAACTATTAGTTTAGTTTCTCTAGCAATAACACTGTTTGAGTTAATTTTGAAGCCAATTATCAGAATTCTTCTTTTGCCAATAAACATAATCACTTTAGGATTGGCAAGATCGCTTATTAATGTAATTGGTTTATATCTAACTACCACCGTAGTAACTGGATTTAAAATTACTCCCTTTGTATTCCCAGGAGGCAGCTGGAACGGGTTTACCGCCCCCCAGGCTGAGCCTTCCTTGTTTTTAACCTATTTAATAATATCAATACTTATAAACCTTTCTTTTTCTATTATCCTCTGGATTGTTAAAAAATAATTATGGAAATAGTATTTTCAGTCATTCAAATAGTTATTTCGCTTCTTGTCGTTGGACTAGTTCTTCTTCAACCTCCCAGCGATGAAGCTAGAGGAGCCTCTCTGGCTGCCCCAAAAACAACTCGAAGAGGTTGGGATAAGGTAATGTTTACAATTACAGTGTTTGTTACTATTGTTTTTGTGGTTTTTTCCTTTTTCAGAATGGTAACCTTCAACATTTAGTAAATGCTAACTATAAAAGGTCAGTTTAAAGTGGCTGTTAAATTCATCGAGAAAAATTTCTTGATTATTTTTTTGGGAATAGGAATTGGAATTACCGTTTTTCTTTTGCAAAGTCAAGTAGTTTTTTTTGCCAAGCGCTTTTTCCCTAAAAGAATAAATGTGGGAGTTATTGGCAAATACTCTATTGAAACCCTCCCTTGTGAAATCGGCAATCTTATTTCCATTGGCCTAACCAGACTGTCAAATAATGGCACTCCTTTGCCTGCAGCGGCTTTATCATGGGATATTAGTGAACAGGGAAGGAAATACACCTTTAGACTGGACGAAAACGCTTCCTGGCACGACGGTTCACGCTTAAAAAGCAAAGAAATTAACTATCAGATTAGGGGGGCAGAAATGGAAGTTATTAGCTCTTCAGTAATTACTTTTAAAATTGAAGATCCTTTTTCCCCTTTACCCACCCTTCTTTCAAAGCCGCTATATAAAAAGGGAAAGATTGGCCTCGGCGAATATCAAATTAAAAAACTCCGTTCAAATGCAGGATATTTATCATCTTTAACTTTAATAAAAAAATCGATTGAAGATAAAAACATTCTTACTTATCGATTTTATCCAAATCAAAACTCACTGACTAATGCTTTTAAACTGGGGGAGGTGGATTGTATTACTGGTCTTAATTCAATTAGCGATTTTGAAACCTGGCCAGGCCTAACGATTACCCCTAAGCAAAATACAGAAAAATATGCCGCCTTGTTTTTTAATACTCAAAAAGAGCCTTTTTCAGACAAAAGATTTCGTCAGGCTCTTTCCTATGCAATTCACAAACCAGAAAAGCAAATAAGAACACTAACCCCTATTTCTCCATTGTCGTGGGCATACAACAAAAATGTTAAAACCTATCCTTACGACCCGGAACATGCAAAGACAATTTTAGACGATGCCGATGGCGATGCAACGCAAGAGATTACAATAAATATTATCACCACCAAAGAGTTGATTTCATGGGCAGAAAAAATCAAAGAAGACTGGCAGAGAGTGCTTGGAATCAAGGCTGAAGTAGTCACATCTCCAATAATAAATACGGATCAAGATTTTGATGTGATACTAACATACGGACAAATTCCCCCTGACCCCGATCAGTACTTTTTTTGGCATTCTGACCAACCAGGGAATATAACCAAGTACTCAAACCCCAGAATCGACAAGCTTTTAGAGGAAGGAAGAAGGATTTTTTCAAAGGAGGAAAGAAAAAGAATATATCAAGATTTTCAAAGGTATCTACTAGAAGACGCACCAGCAATTTTTCTATTCTTTCCAGAAAACTATGAGGTGTGCCGAGGAGAACTTCCTTTAGATTTGAATCAGTGAGCCAATATTTGTTAAACTATACCGCCCTAAGTATAAAAGAGTTGATTGTTTGGCCGAAGTGGCGGAATTGGCAGACGCGCACGCCCCAGGAGCGTGTTCTCTTTCGAGAATATGGGTTCGACTCCCATCTTCGGCACCACAAAGGTCAAAAAGGGGGTCGCTTAGCTCAGTTGGTTAGAGCATTCGGTTTACATCCGAAAGGTCACAGGTTCGA
>CAZAEB010000018.1:0-10551 GCA_964484095.1 uncultured Gammaproteobacteria bacterium | reverse complement strand
AAAAAAGAAACCAAGGATGATCTGGGCAAAATGATCGAGGAGGTCCTTGGCCAGATTGATGAAGATAAAAAGGGTGATTTTTGCGCTCAACTTTCAGACATTATTTTAAGTAATTTGGCTCCTTTTGGCCGAAGCCGGCTCTATACTCAAGTAGAGGAAAAATCTTTAAGCGATAATGTAAAAAACGTTACCGACACCGATCACTACCAAACTCTGGGAATAGATGAAAATTCCTCTCAAGAGAAAATAGCCCAAATCTATAAAGAAAAGGAAAGCGAACTGGCTCCTAAGGCTGATAGTGACCCAGAAGCAAAAAAAGAACTAGATGAAATAACAGCTTCTTATAAGGTTCTCAAAGACGATGAAGCAAGAAAACTATATGACTCTAGCGGAATTGAACCAACAATGGATTATAAACTGCTTAGCCCGGAGATTTTTTACTTAAAAATAAAAAAGTTTTCTCCAACCACTTTTGAAGAACTAGAAAGAATAACCAAAAACGCTGATAAGGGAGACTCTCTTGATACTTTAGTTTTAGATTTGCGCGACAATATTGGCGGAGCAATTGATGGACTGCCTTACTTTTTGGGACCATTTATCGGCCAGGACCAGTATGCCTATCAGTTTTACCACCAAGGAGAAAAGCAAGATTATAAAACCAAAACCGGCTGGCTACCATCTTTGGTCCGTTATAAAAAAATGATTATTCTCATTAACGAGCAAACTCAATCATCGGCTGAAGTAATGACCTCGGTATTAAAAAAATATAATGTTGGTGTTTTAGTTGGTACGCCAACCAAGGGCTGGGGAACAGTAGAAAAGGTTTTCCCCCTAGAAAACCAACTAAACGATGGTAAAAAATATTCAATCTTCCTTGTCCACAGTTTGACACTGCGAGAAGACGGCCAACCAATTCAAGACAATAAGATTCAGCCCCTAATAAACATCAACGACACAAACTGGGAACAGCAACTACTTAGATACTTTGACTCCCCTTCCTTGATTAACAAGATAAAGGAAATATATCAGGAATAGTTCAAAAAAACTCTTCCATAACATATGATATAATAGTAAAACTTATGAGCCTAGAAATTGATCAGTGCAATTGCGAACAGCAAGGCTTGGTTAACCCTCGCACGGAAATTAAAAGACTTGCCAATCTTGATGTTTCTCCTAATCATCTTGAAACGTTTGGAATAGATCCAGACCTCAGTTGGCACTCAGTTGAACAACAAACAGCCACCTTCTTTTTGGGATATCCACCCGAACAGACAGATCTTGCTTTTGATCATGCGCGTGCTATCGTTGCAATTTTTAAAAATAGCATTTTTTTTACCGGAGTTTCTCCATATTCAGACCCAAAAAGAGTAATTTATACACACTACAAGCGACTGGAAAGAAATATAAAAAATCCAAAATTTGTTCTGGCCGAAATGGGAGTTTCTCTAAGACCCGACGAGCTCTGGCAGTTAAGAACATTTAGAGACAAAGACAAAAGAACTTTAAGTGTCTTTGCACCACCAAGAATATTTGAATATTCCGAAAAAAATCCCAGATCCCTTATCACTAAAGAAGCGCTTCAGGAAGTTGGAGGAACATGTATGTGCAGACAAAGACACCACATGCATGGCAATCAAACTATAATGCTTAAAACGCCAATAAAAAAGAATGTTCCCAAACAAGGAGATTCTATTCAATTTTATATACCCTGGGGACTATTCAGTATTAACCTGCCGGAATTTCTATAAAACACCACTAGTTAAAAACTAACCCCTAATAAACCCTTCGCCGCTCTTTTTCCCCGTTTCCAGTTTTTTTCTTGTTTCTCGAACAGCAATTTTAGGAAGTGAGTCTGTGTTGACATCGAGATAATCCCTAACACTGCCTCTATATTGTTTTATCATCTCTCTAAGTAACCACGAAATAGCCTTAGTTATCAAAATATCTTTTTCCTGCTTTAGTTTATCGATATTTTTGAAAGCTAAGTTTTCTAAGTCAGAATTATTGACTTCTCTTAGTGACCTTATTAGTAAAACCAAACTTGCCCTTCTTTTATTGATATTTTTATCAGAAGAAAATTTTTCAATTAGCTTTTTCCATGTTTTCCAATTTGCCAAAAGCTCTTTGGAAGAAAAATTCGACTGACACAAACAGTCAACCTGAGCCCAACCGGATAAAGTATTCAACCACTGATTTATCTTATTAGGATGTAGTTTTAGTCGATACTGATGATTAAGACTTAAAAGCTTACTGGCAAATCCTTTTTCGTCATCATATTTACCGGAAAACAGTTTATCTAAAAGACTGGAAAAATCAACATCAGAAATATCTTTGTGTGAAGATAAAAATTTTTTGGCAAGATTTTTCAAAACAGGAATCTTTATATGCAAAGAAGGATCACTATTTCCCCCATAACCATCAACCAAACCGGATCTCTGGCCCTTGTTAGATATCAATAAATCAACAACTTCCTTGTAGTACTTTTTAGCCATAGAAGATTATACCGAAATTATCTTTACTTTTTACTCGCAAAAGTTGGAAGAGACTGTCTGGTAACGACAATTAGCGCTCCCAGTCCGGCAATAATAGCTGCAAATTTTACCACTCCTCCCAAAACAGGAATCAGTGAAAGAGCGGCATAAACCGCCAATCCTAGTCCCAAGCTCAAAGCATCTTTCACTTTCAAGTCAGCTTTTTGAACTATATACCTCCCCACCATAAGAGAAATAATAATTTTTGCCAGATAAAGATAAATAAAATATAAGGCAATAACAATAAAACTTAAAGGAGCACCAACTATGGTGAGCAAAAGAAAAAAGAAGGCTATCGGAATAACAAACAAGCTAACCGCTCCATATCCGATTGTCTTTAAAGGTTTTTCTTGGAGCACTTTAACAGCGCTTTTGGTTATCTTGGGAAACAAATTAATAAATATCATCCCAACCAGGAAAGTTGAAGCAAGCCAGATAATTTTTGCAGTAAAAGTAAATGTTGTTGCCGCTCTTGATAACTTTTCTTTTCCAACACTGCTAAGCATGTTTTCCGGATTAAACATCGGATTGTGTTTGTTTACCTCTCCGGAAATAGTCGCCTCATCACTAATTGCCGCCTCACTGTCACTCCAATAATCAAGACTGCCGTCAATTTCTGCTCCAGGATCCAAAGATAAAGCTCCCGCTCCCAGCTTTGCGTCTCCGCCTAATTTACTGGAAACAGTTACTACTCCCCCTCCAATATTTGATTTTCCCAAAATCTCTCCGTCAATAATTACAGTTCCCGCTCCAATTACCAAAGAACCTCCCACTAAAGCTTCATCATTAATCTCGGCATTGCCAGCGCCAACACTTAAGTTTTTCCCTACCTCTCCGGAAATCAAAACATCTCCACCTAATACACGAGCATTTTCAATAACCGTGCCAGAAATTTCTATATTTCCTCCAGACACTAAAACATCACCATTAACAATTCCATCAATTAAAACCGTTCCTCCCGCCGCATATAAATCACCATTGACCGTACCATATATTTTTATCTTATTGGCCGCAATGATAAGATCCTCGTTAACAACCTCATCTTTTGCCAAAACGTATATTTTCTCCCCTTCTTCCGCACTAACGGGAGAAGTTAGTACAAACAATGAAAACAAAAACATAAAAAGTGATATAGCAATTTTTCTAATCATTTTTTCAAACTTTTTTAACATATTGCCACTTTAATTACTTTGTCGAGCGAATCGGCAAAAGTTATCCGAATATCTTTTTTAACCATAGCGGGAATATCGTTTAAATTCTTCTTGTTGTCTTTTGGAAGAATAATTGTTTTAAGTCCAGCTCTGTGAGCAGCAATTACTTTTTCTTTAACCCCGCCAATCTCTAACACTTTTCCTCGCAAAGTTATTTCTCCCGTCATTGCCACATCGGCTTTCACTTTTTTGTTAGTTAAAGATGAAAAAAGGGCGATGGCTATTGCCACTCCTGCCGATGGACCATCTTTAGGAACCGCTCCTTCAGGAACATGAACATGAATGTCAGTATCTTTAATAAAGTCCTTTCTAATTCCATACTCTTTCCAATGACTACGGAGATATGAAACGGCTGCTTGGCAAGACTCCCGCATTACCTTTCCTAACTTTCCGGTAAAATAAATCTTTCCTTTCCCCGGCATCAGAGCAGTTTCAATAAATAAAATATCTCCCCCTGCTTGAGTCACGGCCATCCCGGTAGAAACCCCAACCTCGTCTTTTCTGTTTCTTGCTGTATCTGAATATTGAGGAGATTTAAGAAATGTCTTAATATTTTTCTCATCAATGTTTTTAAGCGTTTTTTTGCCTTCCGCCACTCTTCTGGCCACTTTTCTACAAATACTGGCAATCATTCGCTCTAGCTCTCGCACTCCTGCCTCACGAGTATACTTCCGGATTATTTCCATAATTCCTTTATCGGTAAACCGAATTTGATTTTTGTTAAGTCCGTTCTGAATAATTTGTTTAGGAAGTAAGTATTTTTTAGCAATTTTTAACTTTTCGTCGTGAGTATATCCGGAGAATCTGATTATCTCCAACCTGTCTCTTAGAGCAGGAGGAATTGTTTCCAGCATGTTGCCTGTAACAATGAAAAACACATCAGAAAGATTAAAAGGAACTTCCAGATAATGGTCGGAAAATTCCTTGTTCTGCTCCGGATCTAAAGCTTCAAGAAGAGCCGCTGAGGGGTCTCCCCTAAAATCACTACCCATTTTATCAATCTCATCAAACATAAAGACCGGATTATTAGTGCCGGCGCTTTTAACTCCCTGAATAATTCTTCCCGGAAGAGCCCCCACATAAGTTCTTCTGTGTCCTCTAATTTCCGCCTCATCTCTAACTCCCCCCAAAGATATCCTGACAAACTTTCTGCCGATTGACCTGGCAATTGATTTTCCAATTGAGGTTTTACCTACTCCCGGAGGACCGATAAAACATAAAATGTTGGCGCTTATTCCAAAATCAGTTTTTTTTCCCTTTTTGGCCGCCTCCTTTTTCAACTTCATCACCGAAAGATATTCTAAAACCCTTTCTTTCACCTGAGATAGACCATAATGATCGTCATTTAAAACCTTACCTGCCTTTTTAATAGAAACATTGTTAGGACTTTTTTTACTCCAAGGCATCTGCGCCAGCCAGTCAAGATATGACCTTATATAGCTTGCTTCCGGAGCAATGGAAGGCATTTGCTGAAGCCTTTTAAGCTCGCCTAAGGCCTTTTTCTTTGTTTCTTTTGGCATTCTGGCTTTTTTAATTTTTTGTTCTAATTCTGCTGTTTCTCCACGCTGCTTTGCTCCCATCCCTTCAAGCTCTTTTTCAATCGTTCTTTTTTTCTCTTCCAAAACAGTCTTTCTCATATTTTTTTCAAACTTTGTCTGGGTTTTGCTCTCTATTGACCTTTCCAGCTGCAATATTTTTATCTCTTTTTCTAAAACCTTGGCCACTTTGCTCAGTCGATTTTTCACCGACAAAGTTTCCAATATCTTTTGTTTTTCGACCATGGAAATATCTAGTGAAGAAGCCACCTGATCAGAAAGTTCATGAGCAGTCATTCCGGCGGCAATCTTCATCAAAATCATCGAGTCAATGCCCTTGCCAAGAGAAAAAGCTCTTTGCAGTTCTCTAGAAATATATCCGGAAAGAACCCTTAAGTCATCCTGTCTTCCAATAATCTCCGGAAGTTCGGTAATGGCCACACTCATAAATGGTTCTGATTTTAAAAGCGGGCCGATCTTTACTCTTTTAATACCAACTATCAAAGCATGAACTGCCCCATCGACTTGGAAAAGCTGTTCTATTCTGCCCACCACTCCGACAGAATACACTCCTGTTAAACCCGGATCCTCCACCTTGGGGTTTTTTTGAGCCGCCAAAATTACCAACTTGTCGCTGTCAAAAGCAGATTTTATCGCCGTTCTGGGTTTTGACCTGCCAAATACAACATGCATATCAACTCTAGGAAAAGGAACCATGTTTCGCAGAGGAATTAGGGGAAAACTTCTTGTTGAAATAGGTATATTTTTTGGTATTATACTCATTTTTAGCAGTCTAGCAAAACACTTGCTAGTTGTCAACCCAACTTTGTGTTAACTAATCAATTTAAGCTCTTATTGCATCCAAAAGTCAAATAAATTAACTTAAACCCACAACAAGTTGTTATAATATCACGCAATGAAGAAAAATACATACCTTGTCCACTATGATGAAATTGGCCTGAAGGGAAAAAATCGGCCATTTTTCGAAAAGATGCTGATTTCGAATATAAAAAGACTGGCAAAAAACAGTGGGTTTTCTCTTAAAGCAGACAACCTCTGGGGAAGAATATTGGTCATCAGTAACGGCAAACAAAAAGATATTACTGATGTCTTAGGCCACACACACGGAATTAGCTGGTTTGCAAAATGCCACCAGTCCCCTTCCGGTATAAAAGAAATAAAAAAAGAAATTTTTAAAATCGGTAAGAAAAAAACATTTTCTTCTTTTGCTATCCGAGCAAATGTTCCCAATAAAACACTGGCCCTAAAAAGAAGACAGATAGAGATTGAACTTGGTTCTTTTGTTATCGAAAAGTTTGCCAAAAAAGTGTGTCTTGATAATCCCGATCTAACCTTTTTTGTTGAAGTCTACGACTCCAAAAGCACCTTCATTTTTACCAGCAAGCACAAAGGCTTGGGTGGACTACCCACGGGGACAGCAGGAAGATCGTTAAGTTTGCTTTCGGGAGGAATTGATTCTCCGGTAGCCGCATATCTTATGCTAAAAAGAGGCCTTTCTACCGACTTTGTTCATTTCCACAGTTATCCCAAGACCAGCAAGGCTTCAATGGAAAAGGCAGTTACTCTTGCCAAAATTTTATCTTCCTACCTGCCCTCATCAAAATTACACATGGTCCCTATTTTCCCTATTCAACAAAAACTATACTCCCAGTGCAACAACAAATATCTGGTTCTTCTTTATCGAAGAGTAATGCTAAAAATTGCCGAGTTAATTGCCGAAAAAAACAATTTAAACTCACTAATTACCGGAGACTGCCTATCTCAAGTTGCCAGCCAGACTATTGAAAACCTGATTGTCCAAAACGAGTCGGTTTCAATACCCATCTTAAGACCGTTAATCTCTTTTAACAAAGAACAGATTATAATAATCGCCAAAAAAATAAATACATTTTCTACATCAGTGGAACCCCACCAAGATTGCTGTTCTTTATTTGTTCCCAAACATCCGGCCACAAAAGCCAAATTAGAAGATATAATAAGAGAAGAGAGGAAAATAAACTTAGATAAAATGATTAAAACTGCAGTCAGAAAAACAGAAGTTATTTGTTTTCTTGAGAGAAAAACCAAATGAAATCAGGCAATGTATGTTTCGCCGGTAGGCCAAATTCGGGAAAATCAACCCTACTTAACTCCATTATTGGGAAAAAAATCTCAATTACTACTCCAAAACCGCAAACAACCAGAAAAGTGGTTTGGGGATACTGGTGGGATGATCAAACCCAAATAGTTTTCTGGGATACTCCAGGAATATTTACAAAAATTAAAGACCTGCCAACAAAAAAAATCAATGCTCTTCCCGGAAAATCAATCGAAAACGCCGACGTGGTTGTTTACCTTATCGACAGAACCAGAGGCCGAGGTGACGAGGAAAATAAAATCTTGGGAATCGTTAGACAAAGCAATAAACCGAAAATTCTTGTTATAAATAAAATTGATATTAGAGATCCCGATCATACTCACGAATATAAGTTTTTACAAGACGAGTTTGACGCCTGGATAGAAATATCAGCCAAAACAGGTAAAAATACCAAGCAACTTTTAGACAAAATAATCGAATTTCTGCCCCAAGGAGAGGAAATTTTCGACCCCGAAACAGTAGCCAAATTTCCCTCCAACCTAACTCCGGTTGAATTTGTTGCTGAAATAATTAGAGAAAAACTTTTTTTGACCCTAAGACAAGAACTTCCCTATACAACGGCAGTAAAAGTAAGGCAGATAAAGGAAAAAGATAAGCTTTTTTATATTAAGGCAGAAATATATACCACCAATGATAAATACAAAAAGATGGTTATTGGTAAAAAGGGACAAACAATAAAGGAGATAGGGTCCATGGCAAGAAAAGAAATACAACTGATAACCGAAAAACAGGTATATTTAGATCTGGAAGTTATTACCGATCCTCACTGGCCTGAATATCTTCTTTAATCTCTATTGCCTCGTCCAAAAGATGGGGACCAATTTTTGTTCTGACAAGTTTGGTTGTCACTGCTCCCACTCTAAACTCTTTTCCTAAATCACTAACAAATGAACGGACATAAAAACCTTTAGAAACTTTTAAGTTAATTTTCAATTTCGGAAAGTTTTTTAAAGCCTTTTTATAATCAACCGGTTTTATCCTCTTCTCTTTTAACGGAAAAAATTCGATAATTGAAAACTTTATCAGATCAACCTCTTTTTTAGGTAAAACAATTTTTTTATGATTTCCCTTTCTTGCCAAACGATATAGTCTTTGGCCTTTATGTTTTACAGCGCTGTATAAAGGAACTGTTTGAACTATTTTTCCCAAATATTTTTTCCTAACAATTTGTTCAATTTTTTCCCTATTAATCTTTTCTAAATTCTCAAAACAACTACTGATTTTTAACTCCCCTTCCAGGTCAAAACTGTCGGTAGTTACTCCAAAAATCATCTCTACCTCATATTCTTTGTCCAAATTTTTAAACTCTTTTTGTCTTTTAGTAGCTCTCCCTACCAAAATAATCAACAACCCTTCTGCCAAAGGATCCAGCGTGCCGGCATGACCAACTTTAAGCTCTGGATATCTTTTTTTAAACTGCCTGACTACCCAAAAAGAGCTTTTTCCCCGAGGCTTGTTTACAAGGAATAAGCCCTCTTGGGTATTTTCATTAAACTGATTTATTTTCATAAAAAATGCCCGGCTATGACCTATCTTCGCACCCCGTTGCCAGGAAACTATTGTCGGCGCAGATGCGTTTCACTACTCTGTTCGGAATGGAAAGAGGTGGTGCCACATCGCTATTTTAACCGGACGCAAGTATTATACCTTTTTGACGGTTTTTTTCAACCCCATGACAATTTATTTGACAGTTTTTTTAATAAGACTGGTAATTAATGAAACTGCCCAATCAGGATACTCCGTTTTAATAATCTTTTTTTCAAACCAATATCCGGAAGATTCAATAAGTCCCTTCACCCTCATTACATCCAAGGGATTAATCCTGACAATCATTTTTTCTCCTGACTTTTCCATCAAAACCCCGTAGCCCATCCCGGGACGCAAGACTACCAGTTTGCCAAAAACCCTCGAGCAAAGGTCACCGTTTTTATCCAACTCCAACTTGTCAGCTAATTTTAAAAGATCTATGCTTTCAAATTTTGAATTATACTTTCTTGCCAAATCTTCAAGTTGACCGATAAGTATTGACTTAATATCTTTTATAGGTCGCTCTTTACCAACAACAATTAGTTCTTTTATCTTTTTTTCAGCAGTCTTAATATCCTTAAGTTTTTCAATATCATCCAAATGAGAGATAAATCGATCAGTGTCAAGGTAAAAAGATCGAGTTAAAATCTTTTGAAGCTGGTACATAAGCCGATCAATTTCCACCATAATTTTCCCCAAGTTTTTTTCTTTTAATGGTTTTTCGATTTTAACTCCCCTTTTTGCTCTAATTACTTTCGTTTTTGATGCTATTTTTAGCTTTTTTTGAATTTTTCTGTTTAAAAAAATCAAGCCAAATAAAGCTCTGGAAAAATCAGTCGGGTAAACCAACGAAAGATCTCTTTGAGGAACTTCAAGTTTTTTAGGCTTAGGGATTAAAAGAGCGTGCAGATGAAAAACTCTCACCGACTGGCCACCAGAATAATATCGACCGCCCTCGTCTTTGATAAAAGAAAAAGTGGTTGAATTAAAACCAAAAGCAGCTTTTCCTTTAATACCTTTTTTGACCGAGTACTGCTCGTAAAGCTCAAAAAAAAGTTCAACAATTTTTTCCAGTTCTAAAAGTTCTTTCCCGTTTAAAAATTTTGGTGAGGGAACAAAATTACGACTAAGAAGCCAGAACTGGAAATGGGGAAATTCGGGAGGAAGATATGTTCTTTTAGGAAAAACAAGCGCCCATCTGTTATTCAAACGAGGGAAATCAACAGACTTTCCCTTCACCTTGAAATATGAATCAAAAGTAAGCTTTCCTCCTCTCAAACCAAACACGCCCCAGATATCAGAAGCAATCTTTTTCCGTAAAAAAGACGGCTTTAAAGATGTCCAAGGATCTAAAAACCCTTTAGAAACTTTCCCTAATTCATAAATAGTTCTAGGGAAACCCCAAACGGTAATTTTTTTCATTACTAAATTCTAGCACAATACTGGCCCAAAAATGTTAAAATACAGCCAATTGCCCGGTCGGCTAATGGTAGGCCTGCGGACTCTGAATCCGCCAATCGTGGTTCAAATCCACGCTGGGCAGCCAAAATAACGAGAACATGACCGAGGTCTCTAGAAAAGCCCTTGGT
>CAZAEB010000017.1:0-10898 GCA_964484095.1 uncultured Gammaproteobacteria bacterium | reverse complement strand
TCCCGTTGGTGTTCGTCCCCATTTCCCCGAGGAAATCAAAAAGTTATAAATCAACTGATCATTCTCGAATGCATAAAGACGCTGGCGGGCTAGATCAATCACGATTCTTTTTTTGGCGTCAGATTGGCCTAGGACAGCAAGTTCGCTTTGTTCTTCGATAAGTTGGGGGATTTCAACTTTTTGATTATTAAAAACTGCTTCTTTTGCTTGAGAATCAAACTCCTCGCTTAAATGTTCAGGATTGATGGTTCCCTGGGGAGAGAGGAATAGTATCCAGTTACTATTTAATAATAATCGGCCGATAAAAAGAGCAAATAATAGGCTAATTGAAAACAAGAACCATTTTTTTTGTTTCACCTTTTTTACCTTACCAGAATTATATTTTTAATGCAATTGTTGTAGCTCAATTGGTTAAAGCATCGCGATGGCATCGCGGAGGTTGCAGGTTCAATTCCTGCCGGCGGCATGTACCCGAATCAATGGCGATTTGGGTTTGAATAGTTTTGTTGACCTTCTCCCTTTTCCATGATAGTTTTTAAGTATGAGCGAAAAAGATTCTCTTCACAAAGAACTTAGAAGACTTAATTCTAATTTAGAATTTTCTCTAAAGAAAAATCGCTACTTTATATATTCTTCTCGTCCTTTTAAGTTTATCTGGCTTAATTTTATCGCTGGAATTTTTCATTCAGTTGGAATGGCAATTGGCACTTTGCTTGTTTTTACTATTAGCGGTTTTATTATTGCTAGATTTTTGTCCGGGGTTAATTTGACCGAAGTTGTTGCCGACTGGCTAAATCAGGTTACCCAGCAGTCGACGACCAAGATGATGGGAGAGTAACATATGGACAAATCAAAATTTAAAACTGAGCCATATTTAGAAAAAGTAGACAAACCCTGGGGTCATGAGCTTATTTTTGCTCCCATTGATTCTTCGATAACAAGCAAAATTCTTCATATTAATGAAGGGAAAAGGCTCAGTCTTCAGTATCATGACCAAAAAGAGGAAATTTTGTCCCTTTTGAATGGCAAGGCGCTTCTAACTATAGAAGATAGTCAGGGGAATTTCGAAGAGGTGGAAATGGAGGAGAAGAAAGGATATCTTATAAAGGCTTTTCAAAAACACAGAATTAAAGGAATTACCGCTTGTAATATTCTAGAGACCTCTACTGGAGAGAAGGGAATCACTACTCGGGTGGAAGATGACTATAATCGTCCCACAGAAACAGAAAGTTTAAGAAGTAAAAGATGAAACCGCTTTGTGAGCTAACAAAAAAAGATATTGCTAAAATCAAACTTGTTTGTTTTGATTGTGACGGGGTGACGGTGAAAAGGGGAACAAGAATAAGACAAAAATTTGACCAGGGTAGTAACTTTCTAACTGTTCATACCTACATTCTTTCCGACCAAATGAGGGAAAAACTTACTCGGCTTAAAAAGAGGATCCATGTCTCGTTTTCTTCCGGAAGAAGTCTTGTCTATCTGCAGATGATGTATGGAGAGATTTTGTGGGAAAATACCAGTCTTCAGGGGGAAAATGGTATTTTTGCATTGGTTGGCGGCCAGGTAATTCAGCATAAAAGATACCCAATGCCGGCTTTGGAAAAAATTGAGAGACTCAGAAGCGAGATAAGGAAGCTGCAAAAAACAAACAAAGACATATTGGGGTTTGAGCCAAAACAGTTTTTAATAACTGTTCATTGTAAAAGAGAAGTTGAAAAAATTTATGAAATTGTTCGTAAAATAGACACTAAAAGTCAGTTTTACACCTGGTGGAATTATGAAGCTTTTGATATTGGTCTTAAAGGAGTTAATAAGGGGTTTGGTTTGAAAAAACTGGCTAATCATTTGGGAGTTGATCAATCACAAACTATGGCGATAGGCAACGGAATTAACGATAAAGACATGATTGAGGCGGCTGGTATTGGAGTTACAACTGATCCTGAAATTTTAGAGACTGATTTTTACACTCCGAAAAGTCTCCATCTGGGTGGTGAGGAGCTGATAGACAAGCTTTTGGAATTAGTCTAAAAAGTTTTTGAAAAATTCAATGTCCTTTTTTAAAACCTCGTCCCAGTCCTGTTTTAGGTTATGATCCGACCGGGGGTAATAATAGTATTCGATTTCTTTGTCCAAATTTTCTAATTTAGTGCAAATTTCTTCCTGCCAGTTGGGCGATACCCAGCTATCTGCACCTCCTTGGTGAATTTGGATAGGGGCAGATATTTTGTCTAAATAAGAGTTAATGTCATATTCTTTAGGGTCATAGTTGGTTAAAAATTTAGAAAACCTATCAATTACCAGCTGGCTTTCAGGAGTGATATTTTCCGGATCAATATATTCCAAAACGCTTTCGGGAAAGCTTTGGGTTACCGGTGCCCAGAGGGTGGTTGGTAAATTTTTGCCGGTAATTTCCAATACCGAGATAGCAATTTGGCCGCCGTTGCTATGTCCCCAGAGAAAAATATTTTCTCTATTAAAGAAAGAAAAATTTTCTAGGGAAGCAATTAAGTTTAAAATGGTTACCGGCCTGACAAACCTTGCTTCTAAAATATCTTCCGATTCATTATCCGAACCGCCGAAACCAAGAAAATCAGGAGCGAGAGTTAGAAAACCATTTTCAGCCAATATTCCGGCAGCTTTTCTTGTTCCTAAACCGGTAAAATATATTTCTTTGTCTGCGTAACCCCTGATCATAATGACTGCCGGAAAGAGACCGTTGGCCTTGGGAACATTTGCCATTCCGGTGACTTTTTTTCCTTCGGAAAAGTAGGAAAACAGCCACGAAGTGTACTTTTCCTCATCACTGATTACTTTTTCGAGTTTTATTTCTCCTTTTTTAAACTCACGGTTAGAAAGAGATAAAAAGCTATATTTTTCCAGAGGCAGGACAGGAGATGTTTTCTTAAAAGCAGTGCTTAAAGGGGAAAGAATGGTTTTTGAACCTGGCTGGGAAAAAAAGATGAACATTGCAAGGACAATAGCGCTGATAAAAATGATAATTATTTTATTGTGCTTCATTTTGGCTTGATTTGAACAGAGTTTTTTATTATTATTAAGCAGGTGATAAAGCAACTTAAAGTATCACGGGTTCTTTCTTTTTCAGGCTATCAAAAAGTTACGCCCGACACAACTGTTTCTTCACTTTTTTCTCGTTTGAAAAGCTCTCACGATGCTGTTTTTGTATTTGATAATGACAGATTTCTTGGTTTGGTGAATTTATATCATTCTTTTTTAAAGAAAAAACTTCCGGCTCAAGCCAAAGTGTTTGCTTGTTTATATCATCCACCAAGAATTTTTCCAAACACTTTAGTATCTGAGGCGGTACGATTGATGATTGAGTCCAGGGTGTATAAATTGCCGGTACTTGACGAACAAGAAAAATTTATTGGAGTGATAACTGCCAGTAAAGTACTGAGAAAGACAAGGCGGCTAATTTTCATGACTCGGCCGGTTGAGGAGTTGGTGTCAATTTCTTCTCCGATATACATCCGACTCCAAGATAAAGTGAGTAAGGCGCGGAGCCTAATGATTCAAAATAAAGCAAGCCGGCTGCTGGCGTGCAATCAAGATGATCGTTTAGTGGGGATTGTTACCTCGCATGATCTGAGAGTGCCGTTTAATTCTCCGGCAGAAGCAATTCATTTTCTATCACGAGCGCCGATTAAAGAAGAGCTTGGTTCGTTGCCAGTAGAAAGATTTGTTAACAAAGAGATAAAAACAGTAAAGGAAGGGACTTCTGTTCGGTCAATAGTAGGAATAATGTTGAGAGATGACGTAGGCAGTGTTTTGGTTGTTGAGAATAAAACAAGTAAGCCAACAGGCCTGGTTAGTATTCGTGATATTTTAAGGATAATTAGCAAGCAAGGGGAAAGCGAGAAAACAAGAGTTGAGATGACTTTTCGCCAATCAATTGGAAAGTTAAATAAAGAACGAGTTTTAGTTAGAGTTAGAGATGTTTTTGACAATAATCGTCTTATTTTAAAAAAAGTAAAACAGGCAAAGCTGGTGTTAACCTTATTGTCAGGCCGAAAAACAAAAAGGCCGCTGATAAAATTCAACCTTAAAGTGAAAACTAAAAATGACAAAGTTTTTCATTTAGAAGCAACAGGTTGGGGAATAGCCAAAGCGCTTGAAAAACTTATCAGGCGGCTAAAAAGAAAACTGATAAACAATAGAGAAAAGATAAGATAATTATTTATAAAGCTTCTTGTGATATAATTCCTCCATGAGTAAAGCGAGGGCTTTTGTGTTGGAAATTTCAAATATTTTGCGTCAGGTTACCTGGCCAGATAAAGAAACTTTAGTTCAATTGACGTTTGTGGTAGTATTTGTGTCGGCGGTTGTAGGTGTCTATCTTGGTGGAGTTGATCTTGGTTTAACCAAGCTTTTAGGGATACTAACAGCAGGAAAATGAAGAAGAAAAAGAAAGATAAATATCGGTTTTTGATTAGTAAAGAGCCGGCGTCGCTGTCAGCAGCCTGGTACGTGATTCATACCTATTCTGGTCATGAGTACAAGGTTGTTCAGGCTCTAAAACAGAGAATAGATACGATGGGGTATCAAAATAAAGTTTTTGAGGCAATAATTCCTCTTAAGACCAAGTTTGTTATCCGCAGAGGCCAGAAGATTAAAACAAAAGAGAAAGTTTTCCCTGGCTATGTGCTGCTTAATATGCTTTTGGATGATAATTCTTGGATTTTGGTTAAAACTACCCCAGGAGTAACCGGCTTTGTGGGCACTAACAACAGGCCTTCGCCAATTTCTAAAAAAGAAGTCGAAGCAATTATCAGTAAGGTTAAAAAGGATAAGCCAGAGTTTAAGACCAGTTTTACTGTTGGTGAGGCGGTAAAGATTACTGATGGTCCTTTTGTAGAATCTCTGGGGACAGTGGAGGAGATTGATGATAAGCGTGGTAAACTGAAAGTCTTGGTATCGATTTTTGGCAGAGAAACCCCAGTAGAATTAGATTTTTTACAAGTTAACAAAATATAAAAATGGGAGGAAAGGCAGAAAGAGCAGGAAATATTGGTTCAGGAGGAGAAGCTTTAGCGGCAGATAGAGCGAAAAAGGTGTTAGAAAATAGGGGCGCGACTGCACAGAGAGTAAGAGATGCCGAACTCGAAAGGCAAAGATTAGCAGTGGGAGAAAAGTTAAATGAAGCAGTTGGTAAATAAATGGCTAAAAAAATTAAAGCAATAGTAAAACTGAATTTGCCGGCAGGAACAGCTAATCCTGGACCTCCAGCCGGACCGGTATTGGGTCAGCAAGGAATTCCAATTATGGATTTTATCAACCAGTACAATGAGGCTACTAAGGACAAAAAGGGTAGTATTATTCCGGTGGTAATTACCGTTTATGAGGACAAGAGTTTTGATTTTGTTACCAAGCTTCCGCCTGTTTCGGAAATGATAAAGAAAAAACTTAATCTTAAAAAAGGATCAAGCGAACCGAAAAGAGACATAGTAGGAAAGCTTTCCCAAAAAGACTTAGAAGAAATTGCCCAGCAAAAGATGGAAGATTTGAATGTTTCCAACATAGAGGCGGCCAAAAAAATTATTTCTGGAACGGCCAGAAGTATGGGGATAGAGACAGAGAGTTAAAAATTTTTTAATTTAATGGGAAAAAAGAAAATTGCAGAAATTAGCAAAGAGATCAGCGATAAGCCTAAAAAAGGAAAAAAAGTAAAAGCTGAGGCCAAGCCGGTTGAGGAGATTTCTGCCAAACAAGAGGCAAAAGAGGTAAAGAAAACAGAAAGAAAAGCAAAGTCAAGAGGAAAAAACTATCTTTCTTCCAAGAAAAAAGTTGCAGATAAAAGCTATTCTATTGTTGAAGCAGTGAAACTAGTCAAACAAACCTCTTTCTCGAAATTTATCGGTAATCTTGAGGTTCACCTGCTAATTGATAAAAAAGGTGAGTCGTTTGAAGTAAAAATGCCCTTTTTTAAAGGCAAAGAGAAAAAGGTTGTTGTTTTGGATGATAATGTGATTGCAAGTATCAAAGCAGGAAAAATTAATTTTGATATTTTAGTAGCTTCTCCAAAACAGATGGCTCAAATAGTTCCTTTTGCCAGGACTTTGGGTCCGAAAGGTCTTATGCCTAATCCTAAAAATGGTACTTTGGTTGATGATCCCCAAAAAGCCGCTAAGGAACTTTCCGGTGGAGGACTAAAAGTAAAGACTGAGAAAAAACAGCCGGTAATTCATCTTGTGGCAGGAAAACTTGATCAGCCAGATAAAGAGCTTGTTGCTAATGTTGAGGAGTTGGTAGAAAAGATTGGTAAATCAAGAATTTCAAAAATATCGTTTTGCGCAACAATGGGACCTGGAATCAAAGTCAGTATCTAAAAAAAATGGGCTTTTTCCCTAACTACTCTTTTGAAAAAACTTCTGCCGATTACTTTCAAAAAACATTGTATAATCTAGTAATGGACGCAATTATAGACAATTTTCTAAAAGATTATTTTTCTCTTGAAATTATTCCTGGTAAAAAAGTACGGATTCCGTATTGGCGAAATAGAATAACTCATCGAGGTTTGTGTCGTATTCAGGGGTCTTTCGGGGGAAAGGGAGCTCCCTCTCAAATTAAAAGAGCCACAATAGACAGGGCCAAAAAATCAGGGATTGATATAAATAAGCTAACATCTGTTCAAATCAGGAAGTTTATGACTCAAAAAAGAATTGGTCTTGACTGTTCCGGGTTTGTTTTTCAGGTTCTGGATTTTCTTTTTCCTGGATTTTGGCAAGGTCTGAAAAGAGCTTTTGGGAAAAGCAGTAATCCGATAAGAAGATTTAACTCTGATGCGCTTACTTCAAAAGAAAATACTATTTTAATAAAGAAGGTAGAGGATATTAAAGTTGGCGATCTTATTCCTATTTCCTGGCAAGGAAAAAAAGTAGATCATGTTTTGGTTGTTGTTGAGATAAATAAAAAAGAAATTGTTTATGCTCACTCTTCACAGAAAACAAAAATAACTGGTCCTCATAAAGGGAAAATTAAAATAACTGACCTTAAAAAGGGGCTAGATAAACAAAGCTGGCAGGAAAAAAACTTAGACGGAAAACTGATTTCTGGATTTTTAACTTCACCTAAGGCAAGGAGAATAAAAAATGATTAGCAAGCAGGTATTTTCATGACTAAATTAATTTTCAACGACAAACCAGGTTGGTTTACCGACTCTCAGTTAAAGCAAGTAGTTTTTGCAGGCTGGGAAAAATTTTCTAAGAAACACAGTTTGGCGAAAGGTATTTTAAAAAGCCAAGACATTCGTCTTGAGCATCCTGTTGACTCATCATACGGTGATTATTCATCCAATCTGGCAATGGTTGTTTTTAGCAGAGTAAAAGATGATCTTAAAGCAAAAAATCCTTTCGAGCTTGCCGGTTTAATCGCAGGTGAAATTAAAAAGATGGACATGGTAGAGAAAATTGAGGCTGCCCTTCCTGGATTTATTAATTTTTGGTTATCAGAAAAGTATTTACTTGAGAATAGTCGGCGATATCTTGGTAAGGAATTTGATAAAGAAATTGCCCAGACAGGTAAGGGGAAAACAGTGGTGATTGATTATTCAGCTCCAAATATTGCCAAACCTTTTGGAATTGGTCATCTTCGCTCGACTACAATCGGCCAGGCAATCTATAATCTCTATTCCGTTTTGGGATGGAAAACGATAGGGGACAATCACTTAGGGGATTGGGGAACTCAGTTTGGAAAGTTGATAGTGGCAATTAAAGGTTGGTGGACTGGCGAGTTGGCTGATTTGACAATTACTGATTTGGAAAAACTTTATGTTCGGTTTCATAAAGAAGCAGAGCAAAACTCCAAGCTTGACGATCAAGCAAGAGAATGGTTTAAAAGATTGGAAGATGGGGATAAAGAGGCCAAAAAAATTTGGCAGTGGTGTGTCGATGTAAGCGTAAGCGAGTTTGACCGTATTTATAAACTTTTGTCAGTTAAAATTGATTATGCTTACGGAGAATCTTTTTATCTTGATGAGGACAGGATGAAAAAGGTTGTTGCCGATGCCAAGACAAAAAAGCTTTTAAAGATAAGCGAGGGGGCACAGGTTATTGATATCGGTGAAAAAGTTCCCGCAATGCTTGTTAAGTCTGATGGAGCCAGCACCTATCTTCTTCGTGATTTGGCCACGATTGCTTTTAGAAATCAAACTTGGAGCCCTGATCTTTTGGTTTACGAGGTTGGTATGGACCAGAAGTTTCATCTTAATCAGGTTTTTAAAACTGCTGATAAACTTGGCTATTTTGATAAAGATCGGTTGGTTCATGTCGCTCATGGAATGATTCGCTGGGCTGATTGCAAGTTTTCAACCAGAAAAGGAAAAACAATTCATCTTGAGGAGATTTTGAATGAAGCAGTTTCTCGAGCAAGCCAAATTGTTGAAAATAGCGGCACCAGCAAGGGACTAAAAGACAAAGAGAAAGACAAGGTTGCTAAAACAGTTGGAATTGCTGGGGTTAAGTTTAATGATCTCAAACAAGAGCCGGAAAGAGACATTGTTTTTGATTGGGACAAAACTCTTTCTCTAGAGGGGTATTCGGCCCCGTATCTTCAGTATACTTATGCCAGAGCTTTAAGCGTTCTTTCAAAGTCAAGTTTTTCTGATAGAAGGCCATTTGAAGATGATAAAGCTAATCTCAACAAAGAAGAGATTGATCTTTTAAGGGTTTTTGATCGTTTTGAGGAAACGATTTTATCTGCAGCAGAAAATTTTTCTCCCCACATGGTTTGTCAGTATCTATTTTCTTTATCTCAGAAGTTTAATCTTTTCTATCAAAAATGTAGGATAATAGATCCCAAAGGTAAAGAAAAAGACAAACAAGGACTTAGATTGTTTTTAACAGCAACGACAGCAATAATTCTAAAAAAAGGACTAACTATTTTAGGAATCGATGTTTTAGACAGAATGTAGACAAGTAATGAGCAAATATTTTGATCTTTTGCGCAAAACTGTTTTCTCCGCAAAAGTGGTGATTGAAATATGGTTTATCGCCATTTTGCGACCTTAGAGTGGTGAATTTAAAAACTTTGTAAAGATTGGTGTTTTTAAACTCATGAGTCTTTGTGATACATTTATTGCCAGTTGACAACGCTAGGGATGGGGCCTAAAGTCATAAACACACGCTAAATATACAGATTTTTTAGTTATATATTCTGCCCTTTTTGGTTAATTAATAATATGTTTTGCCCTTATTGTGGTTTTGATCAAAGTTCAGTTTTGGAGTCGAGAGATGCCGAAGATGGAGTGGTAACCAGAAGACGCAGAGAATGTATAAAATGCAAAAAGAGATTTACCACTTACGAGCGGGTGGGAAACATTGATTTAAAAATTCAGAAAAAAGACGGCAGCCTCGAAAGCTTTGACCTTCAAAAATTAAAAAGAGGGATTGGTAAAGCTTGTTGGAAAAGATTGGTGACCGAAGAGAAAATTCAGTCGGTTGTCGATGAGATAGAGATGATGCTTTTAAATAGAGCAAAAAACATCGTTTCTTCAAAAGATATCGGCCGGATGGCAATGAACAGACTGAAAAAGATTGACAAGATTGCCTATCTTAGATTTGCCAGTGTCTATCTGGATTTGGAGAGCATTGGCGAGTTTGAGAAGTTAATAAAAGAGTTATCTAAAAAGAGAAAAGCTTAAAATGGCAAAAAGAAATATTAAAACTAAAATATCAAAGATAAAAAAGAGAAGCGGAAAAATTGTCCTTTTTAGCGCAACAAAAATTCAAAAAGCGATAAAATCTGCTTTTAAAGCTACAGGAGAGGTTGATCATAAAAGAATTGAGTTTTTAACAGGCAAGGTGATAAAAGAACTGGAAAAGAGATTTAACTCAACAATTATTTCTGAAGTAGAACAGGTTCAGGATATTATTGAAACAGTTTTATTAAAATACGACCATGAGGATGTTTACCGGGCCTTTAATTTATATCGTGGTCTTCATCACAAACTTAGGAGTATTACTAGTTTGGTTGATTCCGATGAGCTCATTGAAAAATATGTTGAGAAAAATGACTGGAGGGTAAAGGAGAACGCTAATATGACCTACTCTTTGCAGGGGTTAAATAATCATGTTGCCAGCATTATCTCTTCTAATTTTTGGCTTAACAAAATTTATTCCCGCGATGTCAGAAAAGCTCATGTAAGTGGTGATTTACACATTCATGACCTGGCGTTGATTTCAGCTTATTGCACCGGTTGGGACTTAAAGGACTTTTTAATCAAAGGATTTGGCGGTGTTCCCGGTAAAGTTCACAGCAAGCCTCCTAAGCACTTGAGAACTGCCCTAGGCCAGCTGGTTAACTTTTACTACACTATTCAAGGAGAGGTGGCAGGAGCGGTTGCGGTAGCTAATTTTGACACCTATCTGGCTCCTTTTATCCACTTCGACAAGCTGACTTATAAAGAGGTAAAACAGGCCCTTCAAGAATTTATATTTAATATGAATGTGCCCACCAGGGTCGGATTTCAGTGTATGTCGCAAGATACGGAAATACTAACAAATGAGGGTTGGAAAAAGTATACGCAAGTCGAAAAAGGAGAGGTAATTAAAACTTTTAATACAAAAAACGGGCAGATAGAAAACAAAAAGGTAAAAAGTATTTTCAAGAAAAAATATAAGGGGAAAATGTATCAATTGACAAACAGGATTCAAAGTCAGTTAATTTCCCCCGAACACAGGGTTGTTAGAAAGAAATTTAATACTGGAAATTGGGTTCTTGAGCCGATTGAGGATGTTTATAAGCTAAAATCACCGGTAATCACTCCTGTTTCGGGAGAAAATAATCTTAAAGATATAAAACTAAGCGACGAGCAGATAAAATTGATGGCTAAGCAAAGTGTAAAATTTGTGCCAAGTGTCCTTTTGAATATGAGCAAAAGGCAA
>CAZAEB010000016.1:1174-11296 GCA_964484095.1 uncultured Gammaproteobacteria bacterium | reverse complement strand
AAAAGAGACTTAGAGAAAATGATTTCTATAACGTATGGTTTCCGAAAATAGATGCTTTCCATGATTGCCAGAAAAAAGAGATATTTTCGCTCCTTGTCTTATATTATGCTGCAAGAAATAAATTATTTTTCCTTAAAAGAACTCTTTCATTCATCCAATTTCTCCTATATCTTCCAGTCTATTTTTACAAGCTTTATATTTATAATGTTCTTTTCCTGCATAAGTTTGAGAGCATATTTTCAGTTTTGTATGTTTTGAGAATGGCGTTTACGGATTTTATGAACGGGGATTTGGGAAAATGGAAAAAACATTCTCGATATGACACAAGCCTAGGAGTTCAGAATTAAAAAAAGACTTAGAAAAATACTAGAATTAAAGTAAAAAGAAAAGAATGCCAATTTCTGGTGCCGAGAGGGGGAGTCGAACCGCCACATCCTAGGGACACAGGATCCTAAATCCTGCGCGTCTACCAGTTTCGCCATCTCGGCCTTAATCCTGCGCCCTAGTTTATCAAATTTTAGGAGAGACTTCATTCATAATCGACAAAACCAACTTCCCCCATTTAGGGTTGGGCGGGGCATAAATCGTACCTATAAGCTCCGGATTTACTAGTCCTCGATTATAATAGTTTTCTCTTAATTTGGAAGCGACATGGTCAATTGACTCCTCCCAGCTAGAAAACTGGCAGTATCCTCCTGCCCATCCATAAGCATTGTGCGTGCCTGGTACCATTCTGTGACCAAAATATGACTCCAAACCAACGATTGCCGGAATCAACCTCCAGTCAAGCTGATACTTATCAGCCGCCATAATAAATTCCCAAGAATAATCTGTCAAGGGAGAATCTTTTGCCCTAAGATACGAGGTCAGCACAAGATGACGAGAATCAATTATCTCCTCACTTATTGTTTGATCTGCTCTAATCTGAGCAGAGCTTCCGGCAGTCTTTGCTTGAACTAAAGACTGTTTGGGAAAAACAAACATTCCTAAAAGGAAAATGGTAATTGCAAATCTATTTATGTTTTTCATAATGTTTAGAAAAAAAGTGATTTGCGGGAATCAAAAAAAATCCCAGAGTAAACTTAAAAATAAGCAACCCCAGGATCTGATTAGAAGTGTAACAAGAAAAGGACTGTATGTCAAGACCTATAACAGTAGATTACTAGAAAGTTATTCTGTTTAAAAGGGATAGCTATCAATAAAGTAAAGCATCCGATAACTAAAGACGAGAGGACTATTTTGTCTTTCTAGCCAGGACAAATACACTTGGCCCAAAGCAAAACCTAGATAATGTTTTTTGAGCCAATTTCTCAGCCATAATCAACAAAAAATAGGGAATTAGCCTTTTTAGAAAAGAACAACGAAGATTAGATACCGACCGCTTCTCGACAAATTCAAAGCCGTTTTCTTCCAGCTTTCTTTTTATCCAAACAGGGTGATAGTTATAAAAAGGGATTGAACGAGCCTTTATCTTTAATGATCGATGATCAATTTTTTCTAAGCCTAGATCGGCATCATGGCCACTAAATAAGTTATAAATCACATTTTTAAAATGAATTTTATTGGCAAACTCTAGAATTAAATATCCTCTGGGCTTAAGAAGGCCGTTAATCTTGGAAAACACCGCTTCTGGAGATTCAAGATGGTGGACAACCCTGATCATCAGAACAATATCAAACCTTTTGTTCAAAAAAGAGGTTTTTTCGATTAAGCCGGAAATTAGGTTGAAATTCCCATATTCTTTTAGGTTTTCTCTTGCTTGACTGGAAAGTTTTTTGGAAGGTTCTAGTAAAACTGCTTTTTTAATTTTAGGAAGATAAAAAGTCGCTAGCCTGCCGAATCCGGCCCCAATATCCAAAAGAGACAGTTTTGAAAGCCTAGTTGATTTGTCAATTTTGGAAAAAAAACTTTCTAAAGCGATTATTTCTGACTCATTTTCGTATTTTCTTCCATGCCAATACTCCCGATACTCAAATCTACTGTCATCATAATAATGAGAACGACTACCTCCTGTAGCTGCCATCTTCCATTTCTTCCATAAACTGACTCACTCCCACTGCCCAGGAACCATTCGATAAAGGAGTATATTTAGCCATAATTTCCTGGGGAGTTTCTAAGCCTTTATTAATATATTTTTCCTTAATCCCTTCAGCTACCACTTTAATCGCCTCTTCATAAGAGGCAAACTTAAGAGTTCCTCGACTATGTATTCCCCAGCCCCAACAGTTATATGAGTTTTCGGGAATTTTTTTACATAAGTTTGATTCTTGCTGGGCAATTGCCACCAACAACCGATAATCCATGCCGACTTGCTGAGAAACTTCAAAAATATAGTCGGAGTGCAAAAACAGAGGAGAGCGATAATACTCAAGATAGTTTTTTATAATTAAAGGCCTGGCATCTCCGGCAACAATGCTGGACTTTAAGGATGCCGAAAAGGTTTTAGAACTTTCAAACCGAGATGCCCCCTCCAAAATCGGAGCTCTCAGTAGTTGTGAGAACGAGCTTGTTTCAAAAGCAGACTTACTTTTCTTTACAGATAAATCTTTAGAAACTCCCCAGGCCCGTACCTCAAAAAAAATCACTGCAGGAAATATAAAAAGAGAAATAGCGACCAAAAAAATTCCTTTGACAAAAAATCTTTTCATTTAGTTAAAATCCCCATTTTAATCATCCTGTCATATATAAATTTTGTTGTCAATCAATCACGATTGACTTAAAAACAGTCCTCGAGTAAACTACCAACATGACAGATAAAAAGAAAACAAATAATAACGATATCAGTTGGCAGGATAAAAACACTTTTGAGCTGACAATTACCATTCCGGCAGCAACTATTAAAACCAAATACCAAGATGCCCTAAAAGAAGCGGCCCAAACAATTGACCTTCCGGGATTTAGAAAAGGTAAGGTTCCATTAAACTTGGCAGAAGAAAAAATTAGCAAAGATGTTATTTACCAAAAGGCGCTAGAAAAAATCCTTCCTGAAAGCTACAGTCAAGAAATAAAAAAACACCAGCTCTCGCCAATTATTGAGCCTAAAATCAGCCTTATTTCCGCCAAAGAAGGTGAAGATTGGGTTTTCAAGGCTGTTTCTTGCCGACTTCCTGAAATAGTTCTGACTGACTATAAAGAAGAAATTAAAAAAATTAACGCCAAAGAGAAAATCTGGACTCCTGGCAAGGAAACCGAAAAACCAACCCCCGAACAAGAAGAACAGGAAAAACAAGAAAGACTCCAGTTGATTTTGAAAAAAATTATTGATGTTGTTAAATTAGAAATTCCCAAACTATTGATCGAAACCGAAGTAAACAAAAAACTTTCTTCACTTATTGATCAGGTGCAAAAAACAGGAATGACCATTGATCAGTATCTGACGACAAAACAACTGACCATTGATCAGCTTAAAGCAAACTATCAAAAGGAAGTAGAGGAGGGCATTAAAATTGAACTTATTTTAGAAAAAATTGCCAACGAAGAGAAAATTCAGGTTGAAAATCAGGAAATTGAAAAGATAGTTGAAAATGCAAAACAGGAAAAAACAACTTCTCAGCCAAATCAATATCTAATTGCCCAGGTGCTGCGCCGACAAAAAACACTTGTCCATCTTCTTAACCTGTAGTAAAATATACTCATTAGATAGTTTATTTGACTAACTTATGGGCAAGGCAGTACCAATAATAAAAAGCAACCCTAAAAAAAATCCCTTATCGGACAATCATCTAGAAGTCCAGCGGGATCCTCTTGGGCAAACATCATCCACCCTGGAAGCCCTCGAAGCTCACTATCGAAAAAGCCTCTTTCATCAAAAAGAAAAAGTTGAACGCGAAATCAAGAATGTTTATGATTCTAGAGAAAGAAATTTAAGGACTGATGTCCAGGCCCTAAAAGAAGAAATTGGTCAGGTCATTAAAGCCAGTCAAAAACTTCATCACCAGGCAGAGATTGCCGTTAGTCAGGAAGTTGTTAATCCGGGAATATATCATATTAATTTTTTTTCAAAAATAAAGTTCCTTATTCAAAAAGTAATTCAATCAAAAAAAAACATAGAAGAATCGGTTGAGTGGCTACAGGCTCAAAACCAGAGAGGAAAAAAGAAAGGCAAATTCTGGTCTACGTTTACCAGCAACAAAGGAGGTTCAAAATTTCTCCTTTCTTCGGAACATTATCTCACCAGGTCGGCCGGTTAACGCCTAAACCATCTTTACAAAGGCTGGTTTTTTTTGTTTAATTAAATCAAGAATGAATAATAAAAATAATCTAAAAACGATGAGGCACTCCTGTGAGCATGTTCTCACTCAAGCAATGATAAGCTTATGGCCAAGAAAAATTGTTATGGCAATGGGACCAGCAACTGATGATGGCTTTTATTTCGATTTTGAAATTAAACAAGATTTGAAGATCTCTAAAGATGATTTTCCCAAAATTGAAAAGGAAATGAAAAAAATCATCAAAAAAGATTTACCAATTACACAAAAAGAAGTTTCTGTAAAAGAGGCTAAAAAAAGATTTGCTGGTAATCCTTACAAGCTTGAATGGTTAGAAGAAATTGAAAAAAAGCAAGAAAAAGCAGTTGTTTATAAAACTGGCAGTGAGTTTGTCGATCTTTGCGCCGGGCCACATTTAAAATCAACAGGAGAAATTGGACCCTTTAAGCTTCTGTCAATTGCTGGCGCTTACTGGCATGGAGATGAAAAAAACAGGATGTTAGCCAGAATTTACGGCACCTGTTTCACTACTCAAAAAGAACTAGACGATTATCTTTTCCTGATAGAAGAAGCAAAAAAGAGAGATCATCGACGAATTGGTAAAGAGCTTGATTTGTTTAGTCAAAACCAGGAGCTTGGCGCTGGGCTTATTCTTTGGCATCCGAAACTTTCCATAATCAGAGAAGAAATTGAGCTTTGGTGGCGAAAAGAACACCGCAAAAAAGGTTATCAATACGTTTATACTCCTCATATTGGCAAAAAGACTCTTTGGGACAGATCCGGCCATACCGGCTTTTATAAGGAATTAATGTATCCACCCCTCAAAGATAAAAGGGGAGATGTCTACTTTTTAAAGCCAATGAACTGCAACAGCCATATCCTAATTTATAAATCAAAACCAAGAAGCTATAAAGACCTACCGATTAAGCTTTGCGAGCTTGGAACAGTTTATCGATATGAACTGGAAGGGGTAAGGCACGGAATATTAAGACCTCGCGGATTCACCCAAGACGACGCCCACATCATCTGTACAAAAGATCAGGTTGTCAAGCAAATAAAAGAAGCTCTCGATTTTGGTTTGGAAATGAATCAGGTTTTTGGCTTTGAAAACCTCCACTACGAGGTCTCACTGAGAGATCCTAAAAATCCTAATAAATATGCCGGCGACCAGAAAGATTGGCAATTTGCTGAAAATACAATGAGAGATATCTTGAAAAAAAGAAAGATTAATTTTACACAAGACCAGGGAGGAGCAAAGTTTTATGGCCCATCAATAGACTTAAAAGCCGAGGATGCCTTGGGAAGACTTTGGCAAGGGACCACCATCCAGTTTGATTTCAATCTTCCAAACAGATTTGAAATGAGTTATGTTGATTCAAAAGGACAAGAGCAAACTCCAATAATGATTCACCGAACTTTGCTTGGATCTATGGAAAGATTTATCGGCGTTCTTATTGAACAATACGCGGGAGCCTTTCCTGTCTGGCTTTCTCCTATTCAAGTAGAGATTTTGCCAATAACGGAAAAACAATCTTCCTATGCAAATGATCTTAAAGAAAAACTTGAGATTGAGGAAATTCGGACAAATGTTAACGGTTCCAATCAAACACTTTCTAATCGAATAAGACAGGCAGAAACAGAAAAAATTCCTTTTACAATCATTGTCGGAGACAAGGAAATGGAAGCAAAAAAAATAACCGTAAGGCAAAGAGGAGGCACAGAATTTAAAAGTGTTGATATTGAATGGTTTGTTAGCAAAATTAAAAGAATCATTGAAAAGAAATCTCTTGATTTAATTACTGCCAAGAAAACAAATTGAACTTGAGAATAAATTATGTTAAACTCATCGCTGAAAGTGACATCTTAAAACCCAAAGTTTTGAGATTTCAAGTTTCCCAAAAAGAGTGAGAAAAAAAAGAAAAACAAATCAGATTTTTTACAAAACAAATTGGCAGATCAGAGCCGAAAGCGTAAGACTTTTGGATGAGGATTCAAAACAGATCGGGATTTTCCCGATTGCCGAAGCGAGAGCAAAAGCTCAAGAGCAAGGTCTTGACCTGGTAGAAATTGCTTCAAGCGCAAAACCACCAGTAGCTAAACTTATTAATTTTGACAAATTTAAGTATCAGCAAAAGAAGAAAAGAAAAAAAGAAGCTCAGGCGCAAAAGGGAGGCATAAAAGAAATAAGATGCACTCCTTTTATCGGTGAAGCTGATTTGGAAGTAAGAATAAATAGAGCGAAAAAATTTTTGACAGAGAATAATCGATTAAAGGTAGTTATTAAATTTTTAGGTCGCCAAATCGTTAATAAAGACTTTGGTCACCAAGCCATCGGCAGAATTGCCGATCAGATAAAAGAGTTTGGGCAACAGGAAAGCGAACCCAAATTAGCTGGAAAAAGATTGATTGTTTTTTTTAAGCCGGTCAAAACAACAAAAAATGAAAACCAAAAAAGTAAAAAAGAAGATAAAAAAATCAGTAAGAAACCGGTTTAAAGTAACAAAAACCGGCAAAGTTCTGCGTCTTTCTGCTTCAACCAGACATCTAAGAAGAAAAAAAACAAAAAAGCAATTAAGGCGACTAAAAAGAGCTAAAACAGTTAGTGGGAGAATGGCTAGAAGAGTTAAAAAACTGCTAGGCTACAAATAAAATGAGAGTAAAAACGGGTTTTGCCCGCAAGAGACACCATAAAAAAGTTTTAAAGTTAGCTAAGGGTTTTAGAATGACCCGCAGTCGTCTTTTTAAAGTTGCCAACGAAGCCGTTCTTCATGCTGGCGATTATGCCTTTGCGGGAAGAAAAAAGAGAAAAAGGGATTTTAAAAAGCTTTGGATTGTCAGAATTAACGCCGGAGCAAGAAAAAATGGCCTATCATATAGTAAGTTTGTAAACTTGCTTTCCAAATCAAAGATCGATCTAGATAAAAAAATCCTTGCTCATTTGGCTACAAATGAACCAAAGGTATTTGACCAAATTGCAAAAAGCATAAGTAAATAAAGGGAGGCGAAATAGAAAATGATTGCCAAACTAAAAGAAATTCTAGAAAAGTATCAGCCGCTGATATTGGACTGCAGTAGCCCGAAGGAGCTAGAAAAAATTCGAGTAGAGCTTTTGGGCAGAAAAGGACTGATTAAAAAATTATTCTCGCAAATAAACAGTGTATCTCCTGATCAAAAAAAACAGTTCGGTCAAGAGCTGAATGCTATTAAAAAAGAGCTGGAAAAGCTTATTAATAATCAGGCAGATATAACAGATAAAAATAAAACAGCAGTATCAAATAAAAATGTTAATAAAAATAACGTTTATCGACTAAAGAAGTTTGGCCATCTTCACCCAATTACCTTGACTGAAAACGAAATCAATGGCCTATTTCGAAAAATGGGTTTCTCGATTTATGACGGTCCAGAAATTGACACCGATGAGTATGTCTTTGAGAAATTAAATTTACCAAAAGATCATCCTGCAAGAGATCTTCAAGACACAATTTTTATTAAAGAGCCGGATATTCTTCTTCGAAGCCAAACTTCATCTGTTGAAACGCATGCTCTTGAGGACGAAAAACCGCCCTTTAGAATCGCTTTCCCGGGAAAAGTTTATCGTAACGAAAAGGTAAACAAAACCAACCATTTTGTCTTCCATCAATACCAGGGGGTTGCTGTTGATAAGGATATAACCCTAAAAGATTTATTCGGAGTTTTAGATGTTCTTTTTAATCACCTGTACGGAAATGACATTGGCCACCGTTACCGATGCAAATATTATCCTGAGGTCGAGCCGGGAGTTGGAATAGATATTGAATGTTTTAGCTGTCACACAAAGGGGTGTCCTTTATGCAAAGGTGCTGGCTGGATCGAAATGGGCGGGGCGGGAATTATTCATCCTCAAGCGCTAAAAAACACCGGAATAGATCCTAAAAAATGGCGAGGTTTTGCTTTTGGACTGGGTCTAGATCGCTGGGTAATGGCTCGCTACAACATTAAAGACATTAGAACATTGCTCGGAGGTAATCTTGCCTATCTACCAAACATAAAATGAAAATAATATACTCTGAGCTTAAAAAGCTTATTCCCAACCTTGATAAATCTGCCAGGCAAGTTGCTGACGATTTGACCATGATCGGCCATTTTTGCGACGGATTTGAAAAAACTGAAGGGGAAGAAGTTATCAGTCTAGAAGTGCGTCAAAATAGGGGAGACTGCTTGGGATACTATGGAATCGCTAAGGAACTATCCACCCTTTATGACATTCCTTTAATAATTGACAAAACTATTCTTCCCAAAACTAATATCAATTATAATTTACCAATAAAAGCAACGGCAATAAGCGAAATCCAGAGAATTATGGCGGTCAGAGTAACAGGGATAAAAAACAAACTTAGTCCCGACTGGTTGAAAAAGTTTCTATCCTTCCATGATATTAACCCCATAAACACGGTGGTTGATTTAACCAACTACATCATGATCTGGTATGGAATACCCAACCATGCTTTTGACACCGCCAAAATTGGAAAACAGCTAGCTTGGGAATTAAATAAGGGGAAGCACAAGTACTTTACCACCCTTGACGGCACCAAGATTAAACTTGAAGATGATACTTTTCAGGTCAGCAGCGAGAACGGAGTTGCCAGCTTAGCAGGAATTGTCGGCGGAAAAAACTCCGGAATTGAGCTGGATACCAAAGAAACCTTGGTAGAAATGGCTATTTACAACCGGTCAAAAGTCAGACAAGATTCAAGAAAACTAAAAGTAATCACTGAGGCCAGCATTAGACTGGACAAAGAATTGGATACCGAACTAATTCCGCAAGCATTCTCGCACCTTATTAGTTTAATCCTTGAAAATTGCGGTGGTGAAATTACCAGTAGAATATATGATTTTTATCCAAAAAAACCAGAGAGTAAGGTAATTCCTTTTGATTTTAAAAAACCGTCATTATATTCAGGAATTAAAATTACTGAAGGCTTCGGTAAAAAGGTTTTTAAAAACCTTGGTTGTGAATTTAAAGCTACCGGAATAGTTCCGCCAACACTTAGAAAAGACATTGGCATAGAAGAAGACCTTATAGAGGAGGTTGTTAGATTCTGGGGCTATCATAATATTCCCAGCAACAAACCAATTGCTTACAAAAAAATGACCGACATTACCCCCAAGATCGTTTATTTGATTGAAAATGTTAGAGATATTCTTACTAGACTTGGTTATGACGAAATTAAATCATGGCCGCTTATTAAAAAGAAAGACAATAGAAAAAATAAGCAGCTTTCTGGAGTAAAACCGATTTATACTGAAAATAGCATTAACAACGATTATACTGTCCTTCGAATGTCAATTATTTCCTCTCTTATTAACCAGGAAAAACAGTATAAAAGATATAAACTTCCTCAACAAAAATTTTTTGAAATCGGTAAGGTTTATTACCAGGCAAATGACCGGTATTGTGAACATTATTCACTTGGAGTATACGACAACGATAAAAACGCTCTTAAACTGGCTCTGGGCGCTCTAGAAAAACAATTAAATGTGCAGATAAACAAGAAAGAGACATTTCAGACAAATTCTGGTGTCTGCGCTGAAATTCATCTGGAAAAATTTCTCAAACAGGCAAAAATCAAAAAAGAAATAACACCCCAAAGATCAGGCCACGAATCGATAAAGGAGCTGACCAGGCAGATTATCACACTAGACGCCAATGTTGTCCTAAATAAAGAAGAAAATCCAAAAGATCTTTTAAAAAGATACCGACAGAAACTAAGCAAACATCTTTGGCAAATTGCAATTACTGATATTTATCTAGACCAAAAATCTAATAAATACAAATACACCTTTCAAGCCTCATACTTTAATATCGACGATAAAACCGCGAAAAAAATCCATCTTGAGGCCTTTAATTTAAAAAAACAGTCTTGCTAAATTATAG
>CAZAEB010000016.1:0-1074 GCA_964484095.1 uncultured Gammaproteobacteria bacterium | reverse complement strand
GCGTTGGCGTTATGGTTGCTGTTGGGATAGGAATATCGGTTGGAGCAGGAGTAGGGGAGGGCTGCCAATCCCAAGCAATATTAACTCCAATTTTTGCTTCTGTTTCTGATCTGTTTCCCTCATCATCCTCTGCAACCACCTTTATCGTATACTTTCCGTCCTCCAAAGTTAACTCTTTCTCATAAGGTTTTTGGTGAAAAATTGCTTTTTCTTCATCATCTAAAAATACTCTCACTTCTTTTACCGAATTTATTGAGTCAACTGAAACTTTTATAGTGAAACTGTTTCCAGTGGTGCTTTCATTTTCTGGACTGACCAGAGAAATACTAATCTGCCCTCCTTCGCAATACTCGGTTGGAGGATGATATCGCTGATCCTCCTGGGCAAACATCCAGGAAAGAATTCCTTCTTGCCAACGATTATTGCCATCCTGAGAAATAGGATCTTCCTCTTTAAAGGTAAAAAACTCTTTTTCCTCGTAGTCGCCTCTGCCGATTTGAGCTGGTGTAGCCAACTTGTTTTGTCCTCGGCAAAGCTTCAGTTTTTGGTGAAAAGGATCGTTGCCGGAAGGTTCTGTCCCTTTATTAAAATACTCTGTCTTGGCTGAAAAACCATCATGAGCTCGATATCCGGAAACAGCATCGACCTCGGCGGTAACAATCTTATCTGTTGGTCTAAACTCTTTTTTAGGCCTCGTTTTTAGACTTTCGAGAATAATTTTTCTCCAAATCGGCGTGGCTCCAGAGATACCCGAAGCAACTTTTTTCATCGGTGAGTTATTATTATTTCCTACCCAAACTCCGACCAAAACATTTGGTGTCCAGCCAATTGCCCAGTTATCTCGTTTATCATTGGTGGTTCCAGTTTTTGCCGCCACTTTATATCCGGGAACATTAAGCCCGCTTACCAAACCAAAAGTAATCTGTCTGGCTGTGTTATCAGACAAAATATCGCTTATCAAAAAGGCCACCTCTGGACTCAAAACCTGCTTTCCTTTAACAGTCTTGTGCTGCTCTAGAACCTTGCCGTCTTTGTCTTCCACTTTTAATATTGCTACCGGATCTCGCCTAATTC
>CAZAEB010000015.1:0-12623 GCA_964484095.1 uncultured Gammaproteobacteria bacterium | reverse complement strand
AGGAACGAAATGGGTGGAAAGTTAGCCGCTGCGCTTATTTGCGCAGTGGTGGCGTGGCTGGTGATCGGAGTAGTAATTACCAGCTGTTTGGCAATATTCGATCCCGTGCAGGAAGGAGACTACATTCGGCCTTTGTTAGTAGGGCCTTGTGTGGCCGCCGAGCTACGGAGAGGTTCAATCTGGTATCACGATACCAGATTGAATAAAAGTTTTCAGGCTACGCTATATAGTAAGTGTAGCCCGTAGCTACGCGATTTTTCCCGCGGGGAAGCAAAACATCGCTTCTCCGCGGGATGGAGGTTTTTTTGTTTTTTTTATGTTGCTGCTGGCTTATTTTTTTTGTTTCTCTCTTTTAATTTTTTTATTTTTATGTAATATTGTCATTATAGTTACTTTTTTATAGGAGGTATTTAAAGTGAGTGAAGATAATGATTTACTAAAAGTAGTAACGTCTGATGAGAGGGTGGACAAGCAGTTACGAGAGGGTAGGGAACCTGAAGCAAAATCCTGGGCTGATTTGGAAAGAAAAAAACTTGATAGCGAATTTCCTTTGCCTAAAATAGAAGAAAACGAATCAGAGAAGGGTCCGCTTGAGAGTGCAAGCAAGGTTATTGGTGAACTTAGTGATAAAACAAAGAAACTTAAGAAAGAGATGATAACTGGTAATGGAGAAAAGCAGCCATTTGATCCTTCCGGTGGTAAAAAATAAAAATATTTTCTTATTTTAACGTATTATATTGACATGGGGGAAATGAACGGGATAGAAGTATTTCGGGCAAACAAGAGCAATATTGCTCTTGTTGCGGGAATGATTTATGACTATTATCAAGAAGAGAAGAGTATTGATTCTCGCGAAATCGGGGTTGAAAAAGGGAGGCTAACCTCGGCAATTTTGCAAAAACTGTCCGATCCTAAAAGACATTTTTATTATCTTTTTTCTAAAAATGAAAAAGTTGTTGGGTTGGTTCAATTTGCGATTTGGGATCCAAAAGTTGCCGGGTTTATTCTAATTTATCTTTTGCCGGAATATCGGAGCCAGGGATTAGGAAAGGCTTTTATTGCTTGGACAGTTAACAAGATGAAATCGTTAGGAGTAAAAACGGCGAGAACAGAGATAAGAAACGGGAACAGCGCTTCAATGAGGTTGTTTTCCCGGTATGATCTTAAGCCCTCTAGTACCACTTACAGTTTTAAGATTTAACTGCCTACAATTGAAGAAAGAGCATTTTCTGGGGCAAAACTTGAGTTAGAGTTTCTGATTTCTGGAGGAAGTTGCTGCCAAAGATCGCTCATTTTTTCGCCAACAGTTTTAAGATCCGTCTCTTCAATCTTTCCTGTTTGGGTGGCGTGATCAAGGATTGATTCCCAGATTTCACTTTCTTCCCGTAAGACATCTAAAAATAAACCAGCCTCGCCAGCCAAATGACTGGCTGCTGTTCCAGTAAAACCTCTTTGAGCAAACTGGTACATGACTAGATATTGTCTTTCAAGAAAACCGCTTTTAAGTTCTGAGTTTTCAGTTTCACTCCATGCACTGAGAGCTTTTAAAGCTAACTGTCTATTATCTGAACAAACTGATATTTTCACCTGTTTGTCTAATGGGATAACAAGAATGGGAAGATTTAGAGAAGTTTTTGGAACTCCGATTATTAAAGCGGCTACCGATTCTGGTATGGTTATTTCAAAGTCCACTTTTTTGCGTCCGGCTTCGGCCACTGCCGCTCTTGTTTGAGTAGCTATTACAATAGGAGACTCTGCTGTCATTTTAGCAATTTTACCATAGTTATTGTGATATATTTGTATATCTATGAGTTTTGTTTCTTGGCATTATACTAAAGGAATTTCTGTTTACTTATCCTGGCTTGGCTGGCAGTTTGCCAAACTTGACCACTTCTTTTCTCCATTGCTTTTGCTTAAAACATTTTTTTCTCCCTGGAAAAGGATGTCAGTGAAAGGGTCGGGAGGCTTTAATTTTTCCCGTTGGTTTGAAAACTTCATGTTTAATTTCATTTCCCGCTGGGTGGGAGCAACAGCCAAACTTTTCCTTCTTCTCGCCTTTGTCTTTGCGACAATTTTTGTTTTTGTTTTTGGCATTGTTGGTTTTCTGGTTTGGTTTTTTCTTCCTTTTGTTGGTCTTTTCGTCTTTTGGAGAGAGAAAAGAAATGTTGGCAATGTCGTTGCCAACATTTCAGAAAACTTAAAAGCTTCTCCTAAAAAAGCATTTGGTTTGATTTTTTCCAGTGAGCTGGGGAAGTTTTTGATTTCTTCAACTGGTCTTGATATTGAGAAACTAAAAGATTTGTCTTATAAGCTGGAAGAGATTGTTGTTTTTCCTGATGCTGAAACGATTGTTTCTTGGTTTGTTAATTCCAGTCCTTCCGTTGCTGATTTATTAAAGAATCAGGGACTGGTGGTAGATGATTTGGTTTGGGCGGCCCGGTGGTGGGATGAGAGAGACAAAAAAGAAAAAGAAAACAAAAGAAGAATTTTTGGCCAGCCGGGAATTGGTTTGGGACTTTTGTTTGGATTTACTCCCAATTTAGACCAATATACTCATGATTTATCCGTTCCTTTGTCTTTTTCTCACAGGCTTATCGGCAGACAAAAGATCGTTTCCAGGATTGAAAGAACATTAACTTCAGGAAACAGTGTTTTTTTAACCGGTCTTCCCGGAGTAGGAAAACAAACGGTTGTTTTGGAATTTGCCAGAAGAGCCGCAAGTGGAATGTTGGGCAAGGACATGGCCTACCGGCGAATATTAGAATTTGATTATAATTTCCTACTCTCCGAAGCTACTGATCTTAATCTTAAGAAAACTAAGCTAAAAAAGCTTCTGTCTGAAGCTTTCAGGGCCGGTAATATTATTCTGGTGGTTAAGGATATTTACAGAATTACCAATTCTGAAGTGGAAGGATATGATTTTACTGATGTCTTGCAGCCATTTTTAGAAAAAGGCGAGCCAAAAATAATTGCTGTTTCTACCAGTAGTGAGTACGAACGGTTTTTAGCTCCTGATGCTCGCTTGGCAAAAAGTTTTTCTCCGGTTGAGGTGGTTGCTCCCAGCAAAGACGAGGCAATGATGATTTTGCTTGAGGCAACTCAAAAGTGGCAGAAAAAAGAAGGGGTAATCGTTTCCATTCCGGTAGTCAGGCAGATTGTTGAGAAAAGCAATCAGTATGTTACCCAAATACCTTTTCCGGAAAAAGCTTTAGAGATTTTAGAAGAGGTAGTTGTTTTAAAAGGCCAGCAAGGGGGAGAAAAAGTTACTCAGGAAGATGTTAATACTGTTTTGGCAGAAAAAACTGGCGTTTCGTTCACCAAACTGTCCGAGACAGAAAAAGACAGGCTTAGTAATTTAGAAGAAGTCATTCATCAAAAGCTTATTAATCAAAACGCAGCTGTATCTTTGATTGCCAAAAGCCTAAGAAGTCGGACTTTAGGAGTAAAAGAAGACAGTCGTCCTGTTGGTTCATTTTTGTTTTTAGGTCCTACCGGAGTTGGAAAAACCCAAACCGCCAAAGTTTTGGCTGATGTATATTTCGGTAGTGAAAAAGAAATAATTCGTTTTGACATGGCTGAATTTTCCGGTCAGGAAGGAATGACCCGGCTAATTGGTTCGGCTGTTCAAAATAAACACGGAAGCTTAACAACAGCGATTAAAAATAAGCCAGCCAGTTTACTGCTTTTAGATGAGATTGAAAAATCCTCCCCAGAGATTTTTAATCTCTTTTTAGCTCTTTTAGATGAGGGATATATTACCGATGCTAGAGAAAGGAAGGTTATCTGCCGTCATCTTTTTGTCATTGCCACCTCAAATGCAGGAGGGGAGCATGTTAGGCAGTTGGTTGGTAAGGGGGTTTCTGGAGAGGAACTTCAAAAGGAGGTTATTGACTATGTCCAGAAGGAGAGAATATTTACTCCCGAGTTTTTAAACAGATTTGACGGAGTAGTTGTATTTGAACCCTTAAAAGAGGAACACCTGGTAAAAATTGCCCATTTGATGCTTGAGGATTTAGTAAATAGCCTGAGTAAAAAACAAATAACCTTAAAGATTACTCCAGAGCTTTGTCAAAAACTTGCCAAGGATGGTCATGATCCGGCTTTGGGAGCTAGGCCAATGAGAAGAATCATTGACCTGACTTTAGGAGATGTGCTTAGCAGATCCATCTTAAAAGAAGAGATTTCCAAAGGTGATACAATCACTATTGTCCCGCAAGAGGGAAAAGAAGAATATAGAATAGAGAAAACTACTTTGTAATGAAACTATTTGTCGGTTTAGGAAATCCAGAAAAGAAATATCAAAAAACCCGTCACAATGTTGGTGGCATGTTTGTTGATTGGCTAGCGGACAAATGGGAATTGAATTGGGAAAAGAGAAAGGATTTGCAAAGTTTAGTTTGTCAAAAAAACGAGATTGTTTTGGCTAAGCCTTTGGTTTTTATGAACGAGTCGGGTAAAGCAGTAAGGAAACTAAAAGACAAGCTAAAAGTAAAAGACGAAAACATGTATATTGTTCACGACGAGCTTGATCTGCCTTTGGGAAAACACTTAATCTCTTTTACTAAAAGTTCTCCGCTTCATAAAGGAATATTGTCAATAGAAAAACTTCTAAAAACAAATCAATTCTGGAGGATTAGGATTGGAGTGGACAATAGAAGTGGGGAAAACAGGATAGCCGGTGAAAAATATGTGCTTGAGAAATTTTCCCAGCAGGAAATGTCCGCAATCTTCAAAGTCTTTGAAGAAATATCGAAAGGCGAGCTTAATTTTTGACCACAAGATTTATCTCTTTTCCTTTTATAAATCCTTCAATATTTTCGCAGGTTGTTTTAATAATTCTCTCATTTTGGCAAGGATTTTGGTTTGTCTGACTCTAAAGATTTTCGAGTTGAAGATTCAGGCTTTCTTCGTACAAATTTACAGGCAACAATTGAAAACCAAGACGTGGCAAATAGTAAGCTAATGACATTAGATATGCGCTGAGTAGGTGATTGAACAACCTTCCATTTAATTGTGTTTAGACCATTTTTAAAAATGGTCGCTGGGAGGCATGCCCTTCCCTCACAATCGTAATAATTGACAAGCTTTCCGTTCAGATCAAAGACAAATATGTTTGGAAAGTAATCTAAATTCAAAATTATTTTTTCGCCAACAAAATTATCTTTGTCAAAATCAAGTCTTAATTGCCCTTGAGTGCTTTTTCTATCAATTTCCTCGGCTTTTATAGGAATATTTTGTTTACTAGTTGCTATTGGAGTTTCAGGCGAGCATTGTGATAAATTTCCAGAGGCTAGCACTTTGTCTTGTACTTGAGTTACCGAATGTTTTTCAAACTTGAGACTGCTAATATTTTCATAAAATGATAAGCGATCTTCATGAACCGGCTGTGGTAAAAGGTGGTTTCTGTTTTCGAACAAAGCTAGCAGCGGAATGATTATCAAAAGTGATAAATACAACCATTTGGACCTAATCTTTGAAAGTAAAAAGGCGGCAAGGGCGCTGGTTATAAAAACTGTTATGCCTAGTATTCTCCAAGGAAATTGTATTGCTTGAAGAATAGTGGCTTTTTCCCAAAAAAAATTCGATACAGGCAAGTCTAGAAATATAAATATTAAAGCTAGGGTACCAAAAACAGAAAGCCATAAATTGTTCAATATAAATTTGCTACTCATGTTGAGCCGAGAACGGAAAAGCTTATAACCGATAAAAATGAAGGTCAACAGCAAGACAGCCCAATGTGTCACTCCCAGTCGGAAGGACATGGCGTCCATTATGACACTACTGGCCGAGTCTCCGTAACCCCAGGGCGAGCTTATGAGTTGCTTTAAAATAGGAAAATGATCCTTGTACCAAAAAGCTGGCGTGCCGATCTGAGTAAATTGTTGTTCTAAAAATGCGGGGATTATAAAAAATGCACCTAGACCAAAAATGCTGATAAAAGAAAATAAAATTAAGGAAAAATTTTTAATGGCTGTTTTCTTATTTTCTAAAACTTTCAGAAGTAGATAGATGGCAATTACAGGAGTGCTTAATAGAAAAACTACATTATGAGAAATGCTTGATAGCCCACCAAATAAAGAAGCTAGGAGCAGATAATTAAAGGGTCGTTCTTTTTTAAACGCAAGAGAGTAGAAATAGAATACGGCTGGAAGTATAGCGTAAGCAAGATATTCAGGACTGCCTCTGACATAAATTAAGACAAACCTGTAAGGGGCGTAAAGGTATAGTAAGGCAGCGACAAGCGAAGCAGGAAGGTTGCTTGTTTCGTT
Organism: uncultured Gammaproteobacteria bacterium; assembly: GCA_964484095.1. Taxonomy (GTDB): domain Bacteria; phylum Patescibacteriota; class Microgenomatia; order UBA12405; family BS750m-G30; genus CAZAEB01. Next base: position 6,354 of record CAZAEB010000015.1, on the reverse strand, counting down.
CTTTAACCAAAGATAAATAAATAAGCTGCCGAAAAATAACGAGAGCAAGTTAATTATTCTAATAGAATCCATAATATTTCCTAAAACAACTATTAAAATCGGAGAAAGGTAGTAAAAAAGAGGGTTGAAGAAATTATAGATCGGTGTTCCGCATCCAAAATTCAAAAGGCCTGCCCATCTTAGAGGGAAATGGCCTTCTTTTAAGGTATACAAGGCATCAAGACTTCTAACTAGGTGGTGATCAAGATCATGGGTTTGGTATATTGGGTATTTAAATAGTCCCTTACCTGCCCAGGCTGTTAGCGCTAATAAAATTAAAATTGCCAAAAGGTTTTTGGAGTATTTCTTCAAAATATTGCAAGACTTATCCATATTTCTGGAAAAGTATACCATCTAAAAAGAGACCATGCTTGAAGAAGAAAAGTTATTTTCTTAGTATAAATGGTTTATTTTTTTGCCCTTAATAAATCCTTCAATATTTTCGCAGGTTGTTTTAATAATTCTTTCTACCGCCTCTTTGGTGTTAAAGGCGCTATGGGGAGTAATAATTACGTTTGGCTTTTCTCTTAGTAAATGAGCGGTAACCAGTTCTCTTAAATCATCTTTGGAAATGAATTGATCAAAAAGAGCGGAAGGGTCATCCAGAATTTCTTCTTCTTCCAAAACATCCAGCCCGGCTCCGGATAGTATTTTATTTTCAATTCCCAGCAAAATTGCCTCGGTTTCGATTATTGGTCCTCTGGCCGTGTTGATTAGAATAGCTCCTGGCTTTACTTTTTGAATGTTGCTTCTATTTATTAGATGATGAGTTGATTTAGAGTAGGGAAGATGAATAGAAATGACATCCGATCTTTCCAAACACTCCTCAAGATTTACTCGTTCATAACCGGATTTTTTTTCTTGATCCGGATGGGATGTTTTAGTAACTCCTAAAACTTCCATTTCAAAAGCGTTGCCGTATTTGATCATCCAGGAACCAATTTTTCCTACACCGATAATTCCTAAAGTTTTTCCCTTAAGGTCAAATCCAGTAAGGCCAGCAGGGGAAAATCCTCCCTGGCGGACTCTTTGTGACCCTTCAACTATTCGGTGGCTCAAGGATAGAATAAGAGCAAAAGCATGCTCAGCAATAGTATTTTCTCCATATGAAGGAACATTAGAAACAGAAATACCTTTTTTCTTGCAGTATTTAACGTCAATGTGATCAAACCCGGTAGATCGGGTGGCAATCATTTTAAGGTTTGGCAGCTGCTTGAGAATTTTTTCAGATAAATTAGAATAAATAAAGCAAGAAATAATTTGATAATCTTTGGCCACCTCAATAACTTCTTCAATCTCTTGATCGAATGTGTCGGCTCCTAATTTTTCAGCATAACCAGGTAGGATATCTTTTTCCCAATCTCTCTTTTCAAAGAAACCAATTTTCATACTATTACTATAGAACGAAAGTTAACTTTCTTGCAAGGCCCAGCAGATGTTAAAGCTCATCTTTTTAAATTATTTTGTTGGCAATATTAACAATTTTTTCGGTAGATTCTTGATTTGACTGTCTTTCTTTTCGAATATTAGTTTGATATTTTTCAATTATTTTTGGATTATCGGCAATACTCTTTAAAAGCAGGGTTAGTTTTTTCGGGGTATTGGCAACCCAGCCTAGTTTTTTCTCTCTTATCAGGTCTAAGTTACCATCCTCCTGGCCGTTAATATGGGAAACAGCTACAAATGGTTTTTGGCCGGCAACCGACTCAAAAATAAGATTAGGACCAGCTTTGCCGATGACCAGATCAGCTTTTGATATTAGCTTGTAAATCTGTTTGGTAAACTGGTAAACATCAATGTTCAAGTTCCCTTTTGGGGAGAAAATATTGTTTTCGACCCCTTTTTTAAAAAATGAAAAAGTTTTAAAAAGAAATTTGTTTGATCCGGAAACAAGAATTAGTTTAATATTCTGATCGGTCTTTAGAAAACAAGGCAGGAACTTTATCGTTGAGTTTGTCCCCCAGCTTCCTCCGCAAAAAAGAATTGTTAAGGATTTGTCTTTCTTGCTTTTACTCTTGGTAAAAAACTGTTTTCTTGTTGGCCAGCCGATAGGGGAGAACATATTGGAATCAAATCCCCATTTGGCAGCTTTGCTTATCGCCTGCTTATCATAAATAAGGTTAGTGTCTGCCTTGGAGTCTACTTCAATTGGGCTGTAAGTTTTGGGATTGGCAATGAGATTAAAATACTTATGTTGATATTTTTCTTTTAGCTTTCCTAAAGCATAGCTGTAGAGAAAATAGGTAGAAATTATCAGGTCGGGCTTAAATAGTTTAATTTCTTTTTCGATTTCCCTTTTTCTTTTACTGTTAGAGTAAAACTGATCAAAGATCTTTCTCAGCTTGGGACTTTGTGAAGCTTTAAAAAAGGGCTTCTGCAAAGAAGGGAGTAATTGATAGATAGGTTTGTATATTAAAGTAGCTTCACTAAACTTTGAAAAATGGATTTTTGTTTTCCAGCCATGGGAAGAAAAACTTTCTTCAATTGCCTCTGCAAGGCTAAAATGGCCCATGCAAGTGGTAAAAATCAAAACTCTTTTTTTCATCTAATGTTTTTACTTAAGCTCTACTTTAGCTCCAGCCTTTTCCAGCTTAGCTTTAGCTTCCTCAGCATCTTGTTTTTTAGCATCGACTAGAATTTCAGCAGGTACCTTTTCGGTCATGTCTTTTGCTTCTTTCAATCCCAACTCAGGCTTAATTTCCCTTAGCGCCTTAATGGTATTGATTTTGTTTGCTCCTCCATCTGTTAAAACTACCACGAAGTTTGATTTCTCTTCAGCAGGGGCATCTTTTTCTGCATCAGTTCCACTGTTTCCAGCGACAGCAACAGGAGCGGCAGCCATTGCCTGAACTCCAAATTTTTCTTCCATTGCCGAAACTAGCTCAGAAAGTTCTAAAACAGAAAGCTGGGCAACATCGTCAACAATTTTTTCTAATTTTGGACTGGCCTTAGTTTCTTTTTTCTTAGCCTTAGCTTTGTCTTTTGTTTTTTTATCGTCAGTCATAATTTTCACCTCCTTCTAGTTTAACTCTTTGCTATCTTTTAACGCTTTAAGAGTAAGTAATAATTTGGTTTGATTAAACTTCAAGCTGTAGATTAGTTTTTGCAGGGGATTTGCCAAGCCGCCGACAATCATGCCAATCAAAACATCTTTAGATGGTAGAGAAATTAATTTAGCAAGCTGTTCTAGTGAAATTATCTTTCCCTGATAAATTCCAATCTTGAACTTAGGCTTTTCATATTTCTTTCTAGTCTCATCAACTGCTTTTAAGGGAGCGACCTCATCTTTGTTTCCTAAAACCAGCGCTGTTGGTCCGGTTAAGGTCTCGGGAAGCTCAATTCCTATATTTTTAAGAGCAATTGAAATCAAGGTGTTTTTAGCAACCATCATTGATCCACCAGACTCTCTAATTGCATCTCTCATCTCACGAACCTGCTCGGCTGTTAAACCTTGGTAATCTATCAGGGCAACACTCTCAGCCTCCTCCATGGTGGCTTTTATATTTTCTACCTCGTATACTTTTGTTTGGTTGACCATTTTTCTCCTCGGCAAGATTTTTAAACCTTAAAAAAGTCCTTGCTGTCTTCGGGCATAAACATATTATCACATCTAAAGCTATTGTCAATTTAGGAATGAAATTGAAGAAAATCTTTCAATCGGTCCATTAGGTTCCATTCTTTCTTTTATGTCAATGCGAATGGTTCTTCGGTCTTCTCCGTTGTTGGGATAACGATCGTATTCTATCCTAAAAGTAGTTGTTTCAATAGGTTTTTGAACAGAAGCCCTATCCGCAGATCTTGTTAAAGAGGTGGTTTTTCTTCTTCCCGTTATTCCTTCCGGGTCAATAGGTGTAATTGTAAAACAAGCCCGGCCAATATCTTCAGGCCTGCCTTCTTTCTCCACATAAACAACCGTTTTATTAGTTTTCGAAGTAAATGCCGACCATGATTCTCTTTCTCCAATCGCTTCTATCATTTTGTTTGCAGAGAAGTTTCGCAAGCCGACAATGCCGTCTTTGTCTTGTTTAATATAGAATAAACACCAGCTTGAATCGGCAGCCATCTGTCTTAATAAATTCTCATCGCCTGGCAATAAATTTTTGTTTGGATTATTAATTTCTTTAAGTATTTCCCCGATGAGAAAAGCGCTTGTTTTTATAGCTTCAGAATATTTATTTTCAGAAGCTTTCTCATAGTAAACCAGAGAAAACAAGTCCCAAAATTGTTCAACTTTTTCTTGGGGGAGTTCTGAAGCGTATTCGACAAACTCCGAGAAATCATTATCTTCAGAAGGGGAAAGAAAGCGAACAAAGTCAATGAATTGTCGGCCGGCAAGTCTCCCTTCTGTTTCCTCTGTTGTGGGAGCTATTCTTCGGGCATTGAGAAAGTCTGCCCATTGATCAGTAATGGCGAGTAGCTCAACTGCTTCTATCATTTTTTTTGATTTTAATAGAAAAGCCTATAAGATTCAAGCGGCATGTTTATTTAAATATTCGATACTGATATCTTAAAAAGCATACAACTTGTATATGAGATTGACATAGTTTTAATTAGATGATATTCTGATTTCAGAAAAGGGGTAGAAATACACACTAAATGAAATACCCAGAAATCATAAAACTATTCAAAGCTAGAAATATAAAGGTCTTTTCTAATATTATTTTCCAACAGGTTACTAGCCTTAATTATGAAGCGGCAAAGTCTATTTTATGGAGGTATAAAAAAAGGAAATTGCTGACAAGCCCCAAAAGAGGTTTTTATTATTTTCTAGAATTTCCACCTCATAATTATGAATTAGCCAATATTCTTTACAATCCTTCATACATTTCTTTTGAAACTGTTTTATCCGAACATGGAATAATTCCCGAAGTTGTTTATCCTGTTATTTCGGCTACAACTAAACCAACCAGAATGTTTGAATTTCAAGAAAAAGTTTTTAAATATTTAAAAATTAAGAAACAAGCATTTACTGGTTATTCTAAAAAAGAAAACTATCTTATCGCTGATCCTGAAAAAGCGCTTGCCGACTATCTTTATTTTGTTTCTTTAGGGAAAAAAAGGCTCAATGATCGTCTTGAACTTTCGCGAATTAACAGGCCGTTGCTCAAAAAATATGCTGTCATGTTTAAGAATAAAAATTTAGACAAACTTATTAAAAAAATATGATTAAAAAAGAGAATTTGGACAAGCTGGTGATAAAATACCAAACTTCGCCAGTTAATATTTATCGAGAATATTGCCAAAATATTTTTTTGTCATTTTTATATCGCGAGAATATTGCAGAAAATATATTGTTTAAAGGTGGGACCGCCTTGCGTTTAGTTTATGGAAGCCCAAGGTATTCTGAGGATTTAGATTTTTCTTTATTTAAAATAATCACTAGTCAGTTAGAGGAGGTGTTGTTAAATGTAGTGAGTAATTTAGACAAAAATAACCTTTCGCCGGAGATAATTGAATCTAAAGAGACTACGGGTGGATATTTGGCAAATCTAGAACTCAGAGTGCATAGTGAGAAAATCAAAATTTCCATTCAAGGTTCAAGAAGGAATGGGAGGAAAATAAAACCCAACATTCAATTAATTGTTAATGATTTCGTTCCATCTTATATAATTTCTTTACTGCCTGAGAAACTGTTAATGCAAGAAAAGTTATCTGCGGCTTTGACTCGATCGAAACCCCGAGATTTTTTTGATATATATTTTTTACTTAAGAAGAATTTGATTCCTATAGAATTACGTCCTAAGCTGGATAGAATTCCTGAGAAGTTAAGGCAAAAGAATATTTCGTTCAAAAAAGAATTAAGCGACTTTTTGCCTAAAAGCATGCATGGTTTAATAAATAATTTTGACGAAGTTTTGGTAAACGAACTCGGCAAGTTTGTCTAAACACAGAGTCTTTAAGATGATAGGAGTAATTTGTAGTGGAGGTTATTCTCGCGGTGCTTCGCCGTAGATGGTTATTTCTGTTCCGGGATTGTCTTTGTTGGTAAAAGCACTTTGTTTGCCGCGTAGATCTGGTTGAGCCCAATAATAAATAAGTTTTGCCTCTTCGGTTTTCATATTAATGCATCCGTGAGACATCGGGTGACCAAAATTATCATGCCAGTAGGTGCCATGAATGCCGAAGCCTCGCCGTTTAGGAATTTCTTCGTTGTAAAAATACATTATGTAAGGAACATTGGGCAAGTAATAATAGGTGCGCAGAGCTCGAGAGCCGCCTTCCATTTTAGATGATCGGAGCTTAACCCAAACATGAAAAATTCCCGTTGGTGTTCGTCCCCATTTCCCCGAGGAAATCAAAAAGTTATAAATCAAC
>CAZAEB010000014.1:0-12757 GCA_964484095.1 uncultured Gammaproteobacteria bacterium | reverse complement strand
ACGATGTTTCTCGTTTACTTAAAAATGTTTCTGCAGCACTGGAAATAAAAGGCGCTAACTCCTTTAGAATATCCGCATATGATCGAGCCGCTTCCTCAATTCAACATCTCGCTTCAGAAATAAAAGATGTCTGGGATGAAAATAAGCTTTCGGAAATTCCCGGAGTAGGGGACAGCATAGCTAGTCATCTCGATGAACTCTTTAAAAAAGGAAAATCTTCCCATTTTGAAAACGAACTTAAAGGACTGCCTCCAGCAATGTTTGAGTTCTTGAAAATTTCAGGAATTGGGCCCAAAACTGCTTTTAAGCTAGCAATAAAACTTAATATTAAAGGTAATAAAAACGCTCTTAATATACTTAAAAAGTATGCCAAACAAAAAAAACTGAAAAATATTCTCCAGTCGCTTGAAAGACTTGAGTATAAAACAACCGACCGAGACAGAATGCTTCTTGTTGAAGCGCAAAACCTAGCCGACAAAATTATTAGCTATCTAAAAGAGTCAAACGATATTATCCAGGCCAACCCTCTTGGCAGTCTCAGACGAAAAGTTGCTACTGTAGGCGATATTGATATTGCCGTTTCTAGTAATAATCCGAAAAAAGCAATTGACTGGTTTATAAAATATCCCAAGGTAAAAAAAATAATTAAATCGGGCAGCAAAACCGCCTCGATAATTCTAACCAATGGTCGACAAATAGATTTATATGTAAAGACTCCCAAAACATACGGATCCCTGCTGCAACACTTTACCGGATCGAAACAGCACAATATTCATTTAAGAAAAATTGCTTTGGAAAAAGGACTTAGTCTTTCTGAACACGGCATAAAAGACAAAAAGAACAATAAAACATACCATTTCTCAACCGAAAAAAGCCTTTATCAATTTCTAAAAATGGATTATATCCCTCCCGAGCTTCGAGAAGATAAAGGAGAACTGCTTACCGCCAGTCAAAAAAAGCTTCCAAAACTAATAGAAATTAAAGATATTTTGGGAGATCTGCATGTCCACTCCAACTTTCCAATAAATACTAGCCATGACTTGGGAAAAGACAGTCCCGAAGTAATGATTGAAAAAGCAAGTTTGCTTAAATATAAATATCTGGGATTTACAGAGCATAATCCGGCTATTTCCAAACTAAATGTAAGTAAAGCCTTATCTATTCTTTCCGAAAAAAGACGAGTTATTGATAAACTAAATTTAACCAGAGCAAAAAAGTTGGACATTAAAGTTTTTAATGGTTTAGAAATTGATATTCGCCCTAGCGGAGAATTGGCAATTGCCCCAAAAGGACTAGAAACGCTTGATTATGCCATTGGAGCCATCCACTCAAACCTAAATATGTCAAAAAAGGAAATGACAAAAAGAATCATTAAAGGACTTTCTCACCCAAAAATAAAAATATTTGCCCATCCGACAGGGAGAATGTTAAATCATCGAGAAGGATATGAACTAGACTGGGATAAAGTGTTTGCTCATTGCTTAAAACATGAAATTGCCCTAGAAATAAATTCGTATCCGGATCGACTTGATCTTCCTGACACATTTATAAAGGAGGCTGTTGGCCGCGGAGTGAAACTATCAATAAACAGCGACAGTCATGCTTGTGCTCATATGGATTTTATTACTGAAGGAGTATCGGCTGCCAGAAGAGGATGGGCAACCAAAAAAAACATCATAAATAGCTGGCCTCTTTTGAAACTTAAAAAGTTTTTAAAAATTTAAATTACTAATAGTGGACATTTTAAATTAGTTAATCTAAAATGGCTTAGTATTAAATAGTAATTAAGGAGGTAATATGTTTTTATTAATTCCCGTTTTGTTAGTTCTCGCTTATTTAGTTATTAGTTACAACAAGTTTCAAACCTTAAAAACCAGGATTAGAGCATCGGTTCAGGAAATTGGCAACCAGCTTAAAAGACAAATCGAACTAATCCCAAATCTTGTCAAATCAACAAAAGGGTATTTAATGCATGAAAAAGGAATATTTGACAAACTTGCTGAAGCTCGCCAAACAGTAAATAGCGCAGTTTCTTCGGGAAGCGCAGAAAAAATGATTGCCGCCCAGGATGTGCTACAAAAGGCCTTGGGGTCACTAAGGGTTGTTGTAGAAAGCAATCCTGAGATTAAGGGTTCTGGTGTGGTTGCCCAACTAATGAATGAACTTAGAGACACTTCTGACAAAGTTATGTACTCAAGAAGAACCCTGATAGATCTAACCGCCGATTTTAACCGAATGATTGTTACCATTCCTACCAACTTTGTTGCCAAAATTGCCGGCTTCAAAAAAGAAAAGGGTCTTTCGGTGGCCGAATCAGGACCTCATCTTGAGGTTAGCGGCAAGGAAACAAAAGCTCCAGAGATAAACCTGGAATAAAAAATAAATGCTAAACGTTTACGAGCAAATTGATGCCAATAAAAGACGAACGGTTTTTGTAATGTCCGGATTCACCATTTTTGTCGGCAGCTTTATCTATATTCTAGGATACATTCTTGAAACAGGACCGGAGATTATTTTTCTAGCCATTGGATTTTCTCTTGCCTCATCCATTGGCGGATATCTCTGGGGAGATAAAATTATTTTATCAATTTCAAAAGCAAAACCTGCCAATAAAAAAGACCACTACAATTTCTATACTGCCGCAGAAAATCTGGCTATTGCCGCTCAAATTCCCATTCCAAAACTATATGTAATTGACTCTCCTGCCCTTAATGCATTCGCAACTGGCAAAAATCCAAAAAATGCTGTAGTTTGCGCTACCACAGGACTAATTGAAAACCTCGACAAAAGCGAGCTGGAAGGGGTAGTTGCTCACGAAATTTCACATATAACCAACTATGATATTCTTCTAATGACTATCGTGGCTGTTTTGGTGGGCACGGTAACCCTGCTAAGCCATTGGATTTTTAGAACCGGGCTAGGATTAAGAGGAAACAAAAAGAGCCAGAATCCAATAATGTTAATTTTGGGAATTGCCGCTCTTATCGTTACTCCAATCGCCGCCAAACTAATTCAACTGGCTTTGTCGAGACAAAGAGAATATTATGCCGATGCTTCTGCCGCCAAGTTAACCAGACATCCCCAGGGATTAATCGAGGCCTTAAAAAAACTGCAATCCCAAAACCAGCCACTAAAATCGGCCTCACCAGCCACCTCTCATCTCTATATCACCAATCCCCTCAAATCAACAACTGGAAAAGCCAATAACTGGACTAAAATGTTTTCTACTCATCCACCAACAACAAAAAGAATTTCCGCTTTGGAAAAAATGTTATAGTTTAATAAATTGAAAGGAGGTGAAAATAATGAACCAATTAATGAAAAAATTAGATAATTTTTTTTCAGATCTTTTTTTAAAAAAGGCTCCTCAGTTATCTGAAAACAAAAGAGAAATTATTGCAAAAGCAACTGGTTGGGTAGTTCTCGTTTTTGGCTTAATGGCTGTACCCGGAATTATTAAAAGTCTTGGATTTGGCAAAATTACTCCTCCATTTTGGGCTGTAGGCAGTAATATGTATGCAAGATGGATGGTTATTTATATCATTGGAATTATTCAGGTGGCACTAGGACTTGTTGCTGTCCCTCATCTGTTTAAGTTAAATATTAAAGGCTGGCAACTGCTTTATTGGGCCATGCTGGTCGGTCTTTTATCCAGCCTTTTACAGCTTTCTGTATTTGGACTGTTAATTTCATTTGCATTCTTGTACTTTTTATACCAAATAAAAACACTTTATAAAAAATAGCTTTTAAGACTATAAATAAGCACTAGTGCAACTACTAGAGACTATCGAGGTTTTTGCTGTTAAAATCAAAAGATGAGGCTGAAAACATCTGCGAATAATATAGTCATTATTATTATTTTAACAGGGATTGCCGCAAGGCTTTTTTTTGTTTTTTCTTCTCCTGAAAACCTCATTACTATTGTCCCTGATGACGCATTCTATTATTTTAAAATCGCAAAAAACATTTGTTTGGGACTAGGAAGCAGTTTTGATGGGATAAATCCTACAAACGGATACCATCCTCTCTGGATGATTATTCTTCTCCCTCTGGCAAAACTAATTACCGCCCCATGGGTAATGATAAAAACAACCCTTTTTCTGGCAGTGATTTTTAATACAGCAACAGCAGTGCTGTTAAATAGATTTTTAAAGGAGAAAACTCAAAATAGCCTTGTTGCCAACATCGGACTAGTTTTATATTTTTTAAATTACAGAGTTATTGCGAACAGTCTTAATGGACTGGAAACCTCACTGGCTAGTTTTTTATTAATGGTTTTAATATTTTTAGTTTTGGGTAGAAATTTTAATTTTGTAAAACCAAAAAATTTCGCAATTCTAGGAACCATCTTTGGAATGGCATTTCTGGCCAGAACAGATTTGATTTTTTATCTTCTTCCTCTTTTTTTAATCGTTATTTCTAGAGCCAAAAACAATCATTTCAAAAATGGTGTTTTGTTTTCTATTACTTCTTTTATCACTATCTCTCCATGGATTTTTTGGAATTTGGCTAAATTTAACACCATACTTCAGTCTAGCGCCAATGCGGTTCCTTTTGTATTGAAACAATATTTATTGACTAGCAGTCAACACCAAGGAATAATTTTGAGAAATAGCATCACCCTCCTTGGAAAATTTTTTATAAATGACTTTTTCTCAATTTTAGGCTTTCCTTGCTTTTTTGTTATCTTAACTTTAATATTTCTTCTCAGATTGACTGCCCAATGCCGCAGAAAAATAACTCCTATCTTTTCTCTTTTTTTAGGGGGGATTTTTCTGACTTTTATTCATGTTTCTATCCGCCAATACCCTCGGCCGTGGTATTTTGATCAACTAATATTAATTGGCAGTATTATAATTTCTTATATCTTTTTTCTGTTCCTTAGTCTTAAAAAAGATTCCAAGAATATCTTAAAAAGATTTACCGTTTTGGTTATTTTTCTGGTAGCCATATTTAATCTCAATAAAATTATCTATTTAAACGAATATCCCCACCAGATAGAAATGCTAAAGGCGGGGGAGTGGTTAAACAGAAACACCGATGAAAAAGAGATTAGCGCGTCTTTTAATTGCGGGATTATTGGTTATTTTTCAGATAGATCGGTCATCAATCTCGACGGGGTGGTCAATAATAAAGCGTACAAGGCAATAAAAGAATATCGGCTTTGGGAGTTTATTAATCAATCAGAGGCTAAATATTTCATTGATTATGATCCTTTTATGATGACTCTATATCAACCCTTTATGGGCAAACAGTTTTTGGGAAAAAACCTCCTACTAGTAAAAGAAATTGACGAGCCAGGCGTCGAATGGGAAAAAAGTAGTATTAAAATATTTGAAATTAACAGAAAAGAGCTTTGAAAAATTGTTATAATCAAACCACTGAAAATGAAAAAGAAAAAAATAGCTTCCGGGAAAGTTGACATTAACCATCTTTCAGTTTTAGCCAATATACCAATATCCACAAAAGAAAAAAAGGCCTTAAAAGAGGAGTTGGAAAAGACCATCTCTTATATTGAGGTCTTGAACGAACTAAACACCCAAAAAACCGCCCCGATATTCCAAACTACCAAACTTAAAAACATCACCAGGCAAGACATATTAGAAAAGTCTTTAAATTCAAAAGAGATTCTAAAAAATGCCGCCAAAACAAGAGGTTGTTATTTTGTTGCAAAAAAAGTTAAATGGGAATAAAAATAAAATTGAATGAGCTTGGCGTCGTTGAAGCAAGAAATGGATTAATTGAAGAAAAATTTACTGCTCTGAGTCTTTTGAAAGCTTGTCTAAAAGAAATCAAGAAAACAGATCATAAAATTCACGCCTTCATAACTGTTTTAGAAAAAGATGCTTTAAAAAGCGCTAAAAAAACAGACAAACTACTATCTGGAAAAAACAAAACCGAAAAAAAGAGCCTTTATACAAAACAACCCTTACTGGGGATTCCAATTGCTGTAAAGGACAATTTTTGCACTAAAGGAACTAAAACAACCGCCAGCTCCAAGGTTTTGGAAAACTTCATCCCTCCTTACAACGCTACGGTAATTGAAAAAATCTTAGCCGCTGGAGCGATTATTATCGGCAAAACTAACATGGATGCCTGGGCTCATGGTTCGTCAACGGAAACATCAGATTTTTTTACCACTAAAAATCCCCATGACCTAACCAGAGTGCCGGGAGGTTCGTCAGGCGGAAGCGCTGCTGCAGTTGCCGCCAACCATGCAGTTGCCGCCCTAGGCACAGAAACAGCCGGATCGATAAGGCACCCGGCTTCCTGGTGCGGAATAAACGGATTAAAACCAACGTATGGACGAGTCAGTCGCTGGGGGGTAATTGCTATGGCTTCATCAACCGACAGTCCAGGACCAATTACCAAGACTGTCAAAGATTCAGCAATCATTCTTTCTGTTATCGCCGGAAATGACCCTCACGACGCTACCAGCGCAAACAAGCAAATGGAAGATTATGAAAAAGGAATCGATAAAATTACTGCCCGAAAAATCACTATCGGTATCCCCAGCCAATATTTCCCAAAAGATATAGACGCTGGCGTTAAAAACAAAGTAGAAAAAGCAATAGAAAGACTAAAAGAGCTTGGCTTTATTATCAAGACTGTTTCTCTGCTTGATCCTAAATACTCAATTGCCGCCTATACAATAATTCAAAGAGCCGAGGTTTCTTCTAATCTTGCCCGCTATGACGGGATAAGATTTGGTAATCCGCGAAAATTGTTTGGCAAAGAAGCCAAAAAAAGAATTATGCTTGGCTCTCATGTTCTATCCTCGGGATACTTTGATCAGTATTATTTAAAAGCCCAAAAAGTGCGAAATTTAATCGTTAAGGATTTTGACCGGGTTTTTGAAAAAGTTAACCTATTGGTTGCCCCAACTTCGCCATATCTACCACTGAAGGTTGGTCAATCAAAAAAAGAGACTATGTTTGGTGAACTGCAGGATGTTCTTGTTGAAGCCAGCGCCTTGGCAGGATTACCGGCAATGAATATTACCTGCGGCTGGATAAAAAATCTTCCTGTTGGAATGCAAATCATCGGTCCTCGTTTTTCTGAAAAACTAATTCTAAAAACTGCCCATCGCTTTGAGAGTAAAAAATAGCTTTCTGACATGATAAACAAAGAACTTCTAAAAAATAGAAACTTTCTTAAAATCTGGATCTCCCAGCTTTTTTCCCAACTGACGATAAACATGCTAAATTTTATCCTGATTACCAGGATATACGAGAGAACCGGATCCACAATCGCTGTCGCTCTTTTATGGGTATTTTTTTGCCTGCCGGCAGTGTTTGTTGGACCATTTTCGGGATTAATTATCGACATTATCAGTAAACGAAAAATTCTCCTTTATGCTAACTTTTTTCAAGCCATTACCGTACTTATCTTTTTTTTAATATCTCACCACCTATATCCAATTTATATTGCCGTCTTTATTTATTCTTTTTTAAACCAGTTTTATCTTCCCGCAGAGGCAACCAGTATTCCTTGGTTAGTTAAGAAAAAAAATCTTCCCTCTGCCAACAGTCTTTTTCTTTTTACTTCTCAAGCGTCTTTTCTGCTTGGGTTCGGCAGCGGGGGAATATTTTTAAAATTCATCTCCGGAGACTCGGCCATACTAATAGCCAGTTTTTTTCTGCTTATTGCCGCCGCAGCCATCTTCCTGCTTCCCGAAAGTAGTTTGCAAACAAAGCCAAGCGCGCGAATAAACAAATTCAATATTTGGATAAGCTGGTTAAAAGAAGGATGGGAGTTTCTTTCTCAAAGGGGAAAGTTGGTTTTTTATTCCTTTGGCCTTCTTGCCCTTTTTCAAACTGCCGTTGCCAGCTTAGCAGCAGTTTTTCCTGCTCTGTCAGTAGAAATACTAAAAAAGCCGTTTAGTGAAACCGGAGCAGGGTTAGTTTTTCCCCTAGCTATCGGTCTGATTGGGGGAAGCACCCTGTTTAGCCGTTTTGCCACCAACCGGAGAAAAAAACAATGGATATTTCAAGGAACTTTGACTGGAGGAGTTGGTCTTGCCTTAATTTCTTTGCTCCCCTTGATAAACCCCTATCCAGAAAAACAGTTTCTACTTGTCATGCTACTGCTCTTTGTTGTCGGAGTGTCAGCCGCCTTAGTTTATGTTCCTTCACAGACTTTTATTCAGGAAACCACTCCGCCAGCAATAAGAGGAAGAATTTTTGGGATGCTGAGTGTGATTATTAACCTTAGTGTTATACCGCCCGTCTTGTTTATCGCCCTTATTATTGATACCCTAGGCGTGAATAGGCTACTGTTCATTCTTGGGTTAGTTTTTGCGGGGTTATCGGTTATAATCGCGAAAAAAGGCAATGAAATCATCTTGGCAACCAATCATCGGTCTTGAAGTTCATGTCGAACTTAATACAAAGACAAAAATGTTTTGCTCTTGTCCAAATAGTCACTTTAGGATAAAAGCAAATAAAAACACCTGTCCAGTTTGCCTTGGCCTGCCGGGAGCCCTGCCGATGCCAAATCAAAAGGCAATTGAAGATACAATACTAATCAGCCAAACATTTAATTGCAATATTAATAAAAACTTTTGGTTTGATCGAAAAAATTATTTTTACCCGGATCTCCCCAAAGGATACCAGATAAGTCAGCAATATAGTCCTATTGGCAAGGGAGGAAAAGTTCCGATTTTAATTGAGGGAAAATTTAAAGATATACTTTTAGACAATATTCACCTCGAGGAAGATACTGGAAAACTTATCCATGAAGAGAACGAAACTCTTATTGACTTTAACCGCAGTGGTGTGCCCTTGGTAGAAATTGTTACCCAGCCTTGTTTGCGTTCTGGAAAAGAGACTAGAGTTTACCTGCAAAGACTACAGCAAACTTTGCGCTGGCTGGAGGTTTCCGATTGCGACATGGAAAAAGGATCAATGAGACTGGAGGTAAATATCTCTGTCGCCAAGCTCGTCAATGGAAAACTAAATGGCCTGCCCAACTATAAAGTAGAAATCAAAAACCTAAACTCTTTTAGATTCGTAGAAAAATCAATTGTTTATGAAACAGAAAGACAAATAAAGATTTTAGAGAAAGGAAAGACCCCCAAACAAGAAACTCGCGGCTTTACTCCTTCCAACAACAGCACCTACTCTCAAAGAGGCAAAGAGGTTGCTAAAGACTACCGGTATTTTCCAGAACCCGATATACCGCCATTTGAATTCTCTGGAAAAAAATTGGCAGAAATCAAAAAAAGACTAACGACTCTGCCCTGGCAAATAGAAAAAAAATGGTTAAAACTTAATGTCCCCGAATCATGGATTTTTATCCTAATTCAAAAAAAGTCTTTGGCAATGCTTTTTGAAAAAGTCATAAAAGAGGCAAAAAGTAAAATTGAACCAAAGAAAATTGCCAAATTCCTTATCAATGATCCAAACCTTAGAAATAAAAACCCAAAAGAAATAATCAAACTGATTACTTCTCAAAACGACCGGTTTTCTCTATCCGAAAAAGAAATCGAAAAATTAGTAAAAGAAGTTTTTGGCCAGCAACCCAAAGCGATTGCTGATTTAAAGAGCGGAAAACAGCAGGTCGTTGGCTTTATAATTGGCCAGGTGCAGGCAAAAGCCAAAGGAAAGGCAGATCCCAAAAAAACCAGCCAGATCGTCCTTAAACTAGTCAATAATTAATTTCAAAAAAAGGTTTTTAAAAACAAAAACATCCTGTACAATTAAGATAATGGCAAAGAAAAAAAGTGAGTTTGTTCATCTCCATGTTCACAGCGATTACTCCCTATTGGATGGAATGTCAAAAATAAAGCCGATGGTTGAGAAGGTAAAAGAGCTAGGAATGGAAAATATAGCCCTTACCGATCATGGTTCAATGTATGGAATAATTAAATTCCACAATACCTGCATAGAACAAGAAATAAAACCAATAATCGGCTGTGAAATATATGTCGCTAGAGGTTCAAGGCATGAAAAGGAAGCCAGCAAGGGCGCCAACGCCAACCACCTTATTTTGCTGGCAAAAGACCAGCAGGGGTATGAAAATTTAATGGAAATAGTTACCCTAGCTCACCTTGAAGGCTTTTATTATAAGCCCAGAGTGGACATGGAAATATTAAAAAAATTCTCAAAAGGCATTGTTGCTACTAGCGCCTGCCTTCAAGGAATAATTCCCTCTTTAATAGTTCAAAACCAGGAAAAAGAAGCCATTAAAAAAGCGCAAGAACTTTTAGGTATCTTTGGCAAGGACTTTTATCTTGAGGTCCAAAACCACCCGGCAATTAAGGAACAAGGAATTGCCAACAAAGGAATTATCAAGCTCTCCCGAGAAATGGGAATACCCATAGTTGCCACTAACGATTGTCATTACATCAATCCTGATGACGCCGAGGCTCAAGATATCTTACTGGCAATCCAAACCCAAAAAACAGTTGATGACCCAACCAGAATGACCATGCTTAACTCACCAGATTTTTATGTCAAAACTCCCGAAGAAATGATAAAAGCATTTAGCGACCACCCCGATGCTATTAAAAATACTCTGGAGATTGCCGAAAAATGTAATCTTAAAATTCCTCTTCGTCAAAAAATCTACCCGGCATATCCGCTTCCAAAAGGAGAAACTGCCAACAATCTTCTAAGAAAACTTACCGATAAGCAAGTCAGTAAAAGATTTCCTAAACTAACCAAAGAAATAAAAAAAAGAATTGACTACGAACTGGGTCTTATCATTAAACTTGGATATGCCGAATATTTTTTAATTGTTCAAGATTTTGTTAACTGGGCCAAGAAAAGAGGAATCAGAGTGGGTCCGGGAAGGGGAAGTGCCGCCGGATCAATTGTTTCATATATTTTGAGAATTACTACTATTGACCCCCTAGAACACAAGCTTCCTTTTGAAAGGTTTTTAAACCCGGAGAGAGAATCTACTCCGGACATTGATCTTGACTTTCCCGACACTCGTCGAGATGAGGTTATCGAATATGTTAGGAAAAAATACGGGAAAGATCATGTTGCTCAAATTATTACTTTTGGAACAATGGAGTCGAGAATGGCTATAAGAGACGTTGCCAGAGCCTTGGGACACCCATACTCTACCGGCGATAGGCTTGCCAAAATGATTCCTGTCACCCCAGGGAAAAAGGTAAAAATCAACCAAATGATTTCCCAAATTCCAGAGCTCAAAACTGCATATGACGACGAACCCGATGCCAAAAAAATTCTAGATATTGCTCAAAAGCTTATCGGCGTGTCCAGACATGCTTCTGTTCATGCGGCCGGAATAGTTATTTCTGATGCTCCCTTAATTAAATATACTCCTTTGCAAATGGATACTAAGGGCAAGGGCATCACTACTCAATATGACATGTATGCATTAGACCTCAATATTGACGACAATGCTATCGGTCTTTTAAAAATGGACCTTTTGGGTCTTAGAAACCTTACCATCCTGGAAAAAGCTCGAAACTTTGTAAAGGAAACCAGAAACATAAATATTGATATTTCAGAAATTCCCATTGATGACAAGAAAGTTTACAAAATGATAACTGCCGGAGATACCACTGGAGTATTCCAACTGGAAAGCCAGGGAATGAGAAGAATGGCCCAGAAACTCAAGCCAACCCTGTTTTCAGATATCGCCGCTATGGTTGCACTTTACAGACCTGGCCCCATGCAGTTTATTGATGAGTTTATTCAGGGCAAACAAAGCCCCAGAACAGTAAGATATCCCCACCCCGACTTAGAGCCAATTCTAGCAGAAACATACGGCATTGCCGTATATCAGGAGCAGGTAATGGAAATTCCCCAAGTAATGGCCGGATACACGCTGGGAGAAGGAGACATGTTAAGAAGAGCGATCGGAAAGAAAAAGATCGAGTTAATGAACAAAGAATACAAGCGATTTTCCCAAAGAGCTCTAAAAAAAGGTTATGACAAAAAGACCATTGAAAATGTTTGGTCGCTGATTGAAAAATTTGCCGGCTATGGTTTTAACAAGGCTCATTCCGTTTGTTATGCAATGATTGCTTATCAAACCGCCTGGATGAAAGCCAACTATCCGGTTGAGTTCATGGCCGCTCTTCTTTCTGCTGAGGCGAATGCCGGAAGTCAGGCAAAAGAAATCAGGGTACCAATGGCAATTCAGGAATGCCAAAAAATCGGCATAATTGTTCTTCCTCCAGACATTAATTCCTCATACACCGGATTTAGAATTGAAAAAGATAAAAAGTCCAAAGGTGGTCTGGCAATCAAATTTGGATTTTCAGCAATCAAAAATGTTGGCGAAGCAACAATAAGTGAAATTATTTCTGAAAGAAAAAGAAATGGAAGTTATAAATCACTAGCTGATTTTTGCAACCGAACCAGCACTCAAAAAGTAAACAAAAAAGTAATTGAAAGTTTAACAAAAGCTGGTGCTTTTGACCAATTTGGAAAAAGAAATGCAATCCTTCAAGGAATTGATAAAATCCGCTCCATCGCCGAGAATAATCAAAAACAAAAGGCTAGTGGACAAACTAGTCTTTTTGCATCTAGCCCCACCAGCAAAGCAGCCGACAAAATGTCTTTAGGTGTAGTTTCCCTGCCTGAAGTAGAGGAGTTTTCTTTGGAAGAAATGCTTGGATTTGAAAAAGAACTGTTTGGCTTTTTCCTTACCGACCACCCGATAAGAAGAGCAATTTTAAAATTTCAAGGATTAACTACTCATAAACTTTTTGAAGTTGAAGAATTAGAATCGTCGGTATCTGTTAGACTAGCCGGATCAATCGCCAATATACGAA
>CAZAEB010000013.1:0-13834 GCA_964484095.1 uncultured Gammaproteobacteria bacterium | reverse complement strand
AAACCGTTGTATTTAGACCTCTGGTGTGTGAAATTGAGTCAGATCTCTCTTGTGTTGTTGATCAATTTGCCGAAGGAAGTGCGGATCTATTTGAGCAAAATGTTCGCTTAAGTGCTGGATGCGCCCAAGAAGCATATGGTCAACGATTTCCGTATTCAACGGTTGAAGCAGGTGTATTTAAGACTCTCATGGTCGATTTACCGCGAATACAGGTCGAGGTTGCTGAAAAGATGGCTCAATTGTTTGAATCAGGTTCATTGCCAAACACCTTTGCAAAACAACTTGAATTTGTTGCCAGTAATCGTAATCATATGTTTAGTAAGTTATATGGTGCTCGTGAACATAGCGAGTTCTTTAATTTAGCTTTTCGGCAAATGTGTAATTATCTCGCGGTTTATAAATCATTGGCATTAAGATTTCCTAAGGGATGTATTATATTAAATAAACATACTCCAAATGAGGTATACGTACGACAGAACAAGAAAATGTTACGAGAATTGTTAGACATACCAGATTTTGTAAGAATATTGCCAATATTTAATTTCTTTTAAGAGAAACGATGGATAATACTATCATTAGATATGCAAGCGTAGGTTATGGAGGAAATTTGTTATTTGACCACTTCCAGAGTGGGTTAGGAAGACAATATTTAGAATTATCAAGTGTTGGAAGACAAGAGATAAATAACGCGAAAAATATATTAAAGATGCTACATATAAAGAGCATTTATTATGCCCCCTCAGTATGTTGTCAGCAAACTGCCCAACTAATGAGTGAATTTCTTGAAGCTGAGATTTTTTGTATGAGCGAATTACGAAATATTCCCCATAATCTAGAATCGATTTTAGGAATGAAGATAGATTCAACAACACAAATAACAGACGGCATGTTGGTTCGAATGAGAAGGAATTTTTTAAAATCATTTCTTAATGATACTTTAGACGAGAGCAAAGCCAAGATAATTAAAAGAATTCAATTTGTTGCTAATAATTACAGAAAAAGAGACAGTTGTTTACTGGTCAGTCACGGATTATTTATGAAGTTGCTTGATATTCACCTCACAGCAGAGCGTATTTCCTCAGAGAAAGAGATTATAGGGTTAGGAGGTATATATAGACCTTTTTATGGTCCTCTGATCGGCTATTCTTTAATATCCCAGCAGAAAGTGACTTTATCAGGTAGCTGAGAGATGCAATGACAAAATGTTAGTGTAATTAATCTGTGCTATAATGCTCTCTATGAGTAAGAAAACAGGTTTGCAAAGTCATCACCACGCTAGCTTTTAACTGGCGGGTGTTTTTCTGTATATTTTTAGCCCGCCTCGGCGGGTTTTTTAGTGTCTTGGTGGCATTAGCTCAATCGGTTAGAGCATCTGTTTGTGAAACAGAAGGTTGTCGGTTCGAGTCCGATATGCCACCCCTGATGAAAATAATTATTAGACTTAACCATCACTATCAAACTATGGTTGCCAGTCCGCGGGGTATTGGCATGCTTTAAGCATTTTAATTATTAGTTTTTAATCCCCGTAAATCGCGGGGATTTTTTATTAGATTAATAAATTATGAAATTACAAAAAAACATGACAATGGAACAACCTACAATGATTGAGCTAGATAATCGAGATTTATTGGCTCAGTTGAGGGCTAGAAAGATATTCCCTTCAGGGGAGGATTCTGAGTCTATAAAAGAGGTGATATCTACTGATGCTACGAAAATAGCGGAAGCGACAATTTTTGAGTTGAAAAGAAATATTGCCGTTTCTCCTGGAGATGTTATGGCAAAAATTATTCCTAGGGCTGAAAGTTGGGGATATCAAAACGGCATTGACCTTTATAGTAAGATCTTAGATCTTGATGATCTTTCATTTTTTTCATCTACGAATAAGAAAGAAGCAAAAGAAGAGATTGATAATTTACCCGGCAATATTACTGCTAGTAAAGAACTGTCCATTAGGCAGTGGTGGGCGGAAGCGTTAGTCTATGAGGCTAGAGCCGCTGTTAAAAGGCGCAAGGAGGCAGTTAAAATGAGGGAGGTTTATTGTCAGGAATTGACAAGAGAAAGAACGGGACAGTTTAAGCGTACTGCTGATTCTGAATATGGAGATATGTTTAATCGGTTAGTTTGTCAAAGATTTGATCAGATTGAGGCCAGTGGTGATTTAATTCCGGATGGTATGCCTGGATTAAGGTATGCCGCTTCCCTTATAGAAAAAGAGATTTTTGAATCTACAAGGGATGAAGATCTGGCTGAAATGCTTACTCGAAGGGAAATTGCCAAAAAAAAACAAATTTTATTGCGATTTCTAGAAGTTGGTAGGTCAAAATTTGGCAATAATGAGAAAGCAGTTAGTTTTGCTGCTCTCTCTTATGAACTTGATCGTAGAAAAACTGATAAAACTTGGGGTTATGAAAAATTTCAGGAAATATTATCTAAAGGTTTTCAAGGGGAAGAGATTAATTTTATTACTATGCTTTGTACGATTAATCAGTTTAATCTCGCTGGTGGCTATAAACTTGTTCCTAATCTTGATGCATATCTTCAAAATCCCAAGTTGGAACCTGTTCCCTTAATTATTAATGAGATGGTTTTTATTTTGCGTTTATTTCGCAGTTACGGCGTTGCTTGTCGTATGGATATTTTTGTTTCAGATACGGATTACACGGAAATTGGTCAATATGGTTCGGTTAGCAATGATAATTTGGCTAATCTACAAATATATATAGCTGAGTTGAAAAAATATGTAGCTAAGTTTGGAGATTTGGTGTCTGTTCTGCCGATATCTTTAATAACTGACGGAAACGAAGCTTATTTGAGATCTAAGACAAAAGTTTTAGAATCGGTTAGTAAATTTAAAGACCTTGATTTTACTCGCGATTGGTATCGAAAATTTGAAACTGCCGTTGAGAAAGTGACCGACAGCCAAAGCAAAAGAGGTATTTTCCCAAAAAAGAAAATAAGACAAGAGTCGCTTGAGATAACTCGCAGAATTTGGGCATGCAACGCGGCTCAAGGAGTTGTATTTAGTAATTTGGGAGCAAATACTGTATTGATAAGTACAGAAAGAAGAGAAAGAGATGGGAATTATGTGATTGATAAAGAGGCTATCAGAGATTTTCCTCCAGTGTTATATGTTTTGAGCGCAGCTGAATCATGGAACAGAAAACTGATGAACAAGACTGTCTAAATATATTACTGGGCTAATTTTAAACTGAAAAGAATTATGATAGTATTTTGATAGTGAGGATATTGAAGAAATTAAATAGACTTTCGTTGCCTATAGTTGGTTTAGTTCAAGCTTTGGGATTGTCTTCATATTGTGGTTTAGTGGGGCTGATTTTTTGGCAGGGAGAGAACTGGTTTGGAAAGATGAATAATTTTCTTGGCCCCTTGTTGGTCTTGTCCCTTTTGGTAGTTTCTGTTTTGGTTTGTGGGCTTTTAGCTTTTGGTTATCCTGTTTATCTTTTTTGGGAGAAAAAGAAAACTAAAAGATCGCTTCGATTGGTTACTTATACTTCCGGATGGCTGGGTCTTTTTGTAATTTTATTTATATTAGCTTTGGCAATTTTTCGGTAAATTTTTTAAAAGATTTGAGGACTTGAATAAAGTAATAAAAGCGTAGTAAATTCCACGTGTTGATGTTTGTTTTTTTTGCGATTGGCAATATTTGCCTGATAATCCGCTAAATATGTCTTGAAATCTTTTGTTTTCCTGATATACTGGAAACAGTTTCTAAATTACCCTCGGGGGATGTTATGGCCAAAACTTTTAAGAAATACTACCAGTTTATATTTCGATACCGAGGCGCTTTTGCGGTTTTTATCGCTGTAGCCGTCTTTTCTGGCGCTGTTAATAATATTATTCCTTATCTTTATAAGCTTCTTATCGACAGTATTACCGAAAAAAATTATTCAACCTTAATGGGGATAGTTAGTATTTTTATTGGGGCAAAGTTTGCTGATAATATTTTAGATAACTTAAGCTATTACCTTAGCGACCGGGTTTTTATTCCCACAAGTCAAGACATTAGAAGAACGGTTTTTAAACATATTCAGAAACTAGATTTTGCTTATCACACTAACAAGAGCACGGGTTCTCTTATTAGTGCTTTTAAAAGAGGCGATAATGCCTTTTGGAATTTGTCCCACAATCTCCATCGAGAAGTTTTATATGTTCTTGTTGGTCTGGCAATCACCTTGTTTTTCTTGGGGAGAGTTGACCCTGTATTTATTATTCTTTTACTGGTTACTTTTGTTGGCAATTCTTTTATTGGCTGGAAGCTTCTCAAGCACAATATGGGAACCCGAGAGGCAATGAACAAGGTTGAAGATGATGTTTCGGCGGTTATTACTGATAACTTAATCAATTACGAAACTGTCAAATATTTTGCCCAAGAGGAAAAGGAAGCCCAAAGACTAGATATACACCTAAAAGATCTTATTAAAAAGATTTGGAGTTTTTCCATCTCTTTCAGAATTATTGGACTTACTGTTGGAGGGCTTTCCAATTTGGGAGCCCTGGTTATCCTTTGGCTGGCTGTTGAAAAACTTATTGCTGGAGATATTTCTGCTGGAGATTTTATCATGGTGATTGCATTTATTCAGAGTTTCTATTTTCAGTTTTTTGGACTTCTTTATAGCTTTAGAAATATTGCTAAAAGCTACATTGATATTGATCGATATTTGTCTATTTTGGACGAAGAAATTATTGTTAAAGACCCCAATAATCCAGTGGAAATAAAGAGCTTAAGAGGAGAGATTAATTTTGACAACGTTTCATTTTCGTATCCTGACGGGAAAGGGAGGGTTTTAAAAGACATTAACTTAAAAATTCTTCCTGGAGAGTCGATTGCTTTTGTTGGTCGTTCTGGAGTGGGAAAAACTACTCTTATCAAGCTATTGCTGCGCTTTTTTGATGTTACCCAGGGGAAAATTACTATAGATGGAGTGAATATTAAAAACGTGACTAAAAGCAATCTTCGTTCATATATCGGCGTTGTTCCTCAAGAACCGATTTTATTTAATAATACCATTGGATTCAATATTGCCTATGGGCACACCAATCCAACGGAAAAAGAAATTTCTGCCGCGGTGAAAATGGCCAATTTAGATAAATTTATCAATGGTCTGCCAGAAAAATATGAAACTCAGGTGGGAGAACGGGGAATTAAATTATCCGGTGGTCAAAAACAAAGATTGGCAATTGCCAGGATGATTTTAAGCGATCCTAAAATTATTATTTTCGATGAAGCTACTAGTAATTTAGATTCAGAGTCGGAAAGGCTAATTCAAAATTCCTTGTGGAAAATTGCCAAAGATAAAACAGTTTTAATTATCGCTCATCGTTTTTCAACAATTATGAAAGCTGAAAAGATTGTCGTAATGAACTATGGAGAAATTACCGAAACTGGCTCTCATCGAAAGTTAACGGCAGATAAAAAAGGCATCTATTATCATTTGTGGCGGTTGCAAACCAAAGGTCATAATTTATCTTTGTAGTTGTTTGCCGCATTGTAAGCTTTTTTAAGAATGATATAATCTTTACATGAAAGATAAGCCGCGAGTGTTTTCTGGTATCAAACCTACTGGTAATTTACATATAGGCAATTATATTGGGGCGGTAAAACAATGGATTGAACTCCAAAAAGATTATCAGTGTATTTACTGCATCGTTGATCTTCATGCAATTACTGTTCCTCAAAACCCAACCGCCTTAAAAGAAAAAATTCGCGAGCTTGCTGGACTTTATATTGCTTGCGGAGTTGATCCAGAGAAATCGGTAATTTTTGTTCAATCTCACAATTCTGACCATGCCAGTTTAACCTGGGTTTTGGACTGCATTGCCTCAATGGGCCAGATGGAGAGAATGACTCAGTACAAGGCAAAATCTGGAGAGCTTAAAGGGATGGCCAGTTTAGGCCTTTTTAACTATCCAGCTTTAATGGCCGCCGATATCTTGCTTTATGACACCGATGTTGTTCCTGTCGGAGAGGATCAAAAACAGCATGTTGAACTAACTCGAGATTTGGCGGAGAGGTTTAATTCTCGGTTTGGAAAGGTGTTTGTTGTTCCAAAAGTTAAAATGATGTCTGCTGGCTCTAGGATAATGTCTCTTTCCGATCCGGAAAAAAAGATGAGTAAGTCTGAGATCGATCCTTCGGGGACAATTGATCTTTTGAATAGCGAAAAAGAAATTGTCAAAAAGATTATGGGGGCGGTTACTGACACAGGCAAAGAGATTCTATATAAAAAAGATAAACCAGGAGTGAGCAATCTTCTTTCCATCTATTCGTCTTTATCTGGAAAAACAATTAAGGAGTTAGAAGAAAAATACCAAGGCAGGGGTTACGGAGATTTTAAAAAGGATTTATCAAAAGTGGTGGTCGAGTTTTTAAAACCAATCCAAAAAAAATACCAACAAGTTGCCAGTGAGCAAGGATATTTGGATAAGGTATTGCAAAATGGTTTTGAGAAAATCAAGCCTCTTTCCCAAAAAACTTTAAAGAATGTTTACGGGGCAGTTGGTTTAGGATAAAAAATGATTACTGATTTTTCAAAAGAGAGTGGACCAACAGCTTTTTATCAGCGAACAGTAAAAAAATATGGAGAGGGTTTTTTTGCGATTTATAAAGAAGTCCAAAGAGTCGCAGCTTATGAAAAAGATATTGAAAAACTTTGGAAAAAGCTTGAGGAAAAAAATGTCGATCTTAAAAAAGTGGTTATCGTCCGTCTGCCGCCTGGTCGGTGGCGGTACAAAAAATAAATTCCCATTTGCTTACGAAAATATAGATGGACTGGGAGAAGTTTTCCTTCCTTTGGCAACAGTTAGCTTGTGGTTTCCAAAAGAAAATTCTTGGCTTGATTTTCAATTTATTATTGATACTGGTTCTACAGCAACTATTTTGCCTTCATATATTGCAAAGGAGATAGGGGTTGACTTAAAAAAGCTTACCGAGATAAATATGGCCGGAGTTGAGGGAACAGGGGTAAAAAGTTGGCTTTCAGAGATAAAAATGAGGTTGGGCAAAGATGAGTTTGTCGCTAAGTGTTTTTTGGTTGACAATCCCCAAGTTCCGTTTTTACTGGGTAGAGCGGGGGTGATGGATAAAGAATATTCATTGTATTTAGATAGTCAAAAAAGGAAAATAGTTTTTAGGAAAAATTTTTAATAAATTAGTAAGTTAATACTGTGTTAGAATTTAGCTATGATATTTGTAAATTTTAAAATATATAGACAGACTTTTGGCGAGGGGGCGGTTAAATTGGCCAAAATCTGTAGAGAAGTTGCTGAAAAATCTGGGGTGAATATTATTCCTGTTGTTTCGTCTCTTGATTTATACCGGGTAAAAAACAAAGTTGGCGGAGACGTTTATTTACAAGGCGGAGACATTTTTTTTGAGGGAGCACATACGGGAGCAGTATCTTTTTTGCAGGCAATAGTTTTGGGAGCAGATGGAATGTTGCTCAACCACTCTGAAAAAAAACTTTCCCCTGGGACGGTAAGTCAAATTTTGGTTAGGCTTAAAAAAGATATTTGGGTAAAAAAGCTTGTTGGGGAATACAGTGAGTTTAAAGATCTAGAAGAGAAAATTAACAAATTTAAAATAATAGTATGTATTCGTACTAAGGGCCAGGCGGAAAAATGGGCCAAAAAATTAAAGCCTCGTCCTGACCTTTTTGCTTACGAGCCTCCAGAGCTTATTGGTGGTAAGTTATCTGTTAGCAGTACAAAACCGGAGGCAATAAAAAAGATTGTTAAACTTCTTTCTGGTACCGGGGTTATTGTTGGCGCAGGAGTTAAAACAAAGACTGATGTTAAAAAGTCATTAGAATTGGGAGCAAAAGGAGTTTTAGTTAGTTCTGATGTTGTTAAGGCTAGTGATCCTAAAAAAGAACTTGCCGAGTTAGCCGAAGCTTTCAGTAAATAAAATGATATATCTTGGCGCTGACCATCGGGGATTTATATTAAAAGAAAAAATTGAGCTTTGGGTTCAACAGTGGGGATTTCCTTTTAAAGATCTAGGAAGCAGTAGTTTTGAAGAGGAGGATGACTATCCGGATATTGCTGTTTTGGTGGCTCAAAAAGTTTCACTTCATGAAAAAGAATCGGTGGGAATATTAGTTTGTGGTTCTGGGGTGGGAGTTAGTGTCGTTGCCAACAAATTTCCTTTAATTAGAGCTGTTTTGGGTTTTTCCTCCCAGCAGGTTAAATCGGCCAGAGAGGAAGATGATGTCAATCTGCTTTCTTTGCCAGCAGATTTTCTATCTGATAAAAAGGCCCAAAAAATTGTTGGGATGTTTTTAAAAACAGAGTTTTTAAAAGAGGAAAAATATCAGAGAAGAATTGATAAAATAATTGCCATTGAACAAAAGATTAAAAAACAATAATTTTTATGTATTTATCTGAAAGCAGTTTTGATTTTAAAGGAAAAGCGGTTCTTTTAAGAATTGATACCGATGTTGATTTGAGAAAAGAAAACGGTAAGCTTTTGGTTGATGAGGATTATCGACTAAAATCTTGTCTTGCCACCATTCATTATCTTCAAAAAAAAGGAGTTAAGAAAATAATTGCAATTGGTCATATGGGAAGACCGGGAGGAAAACATGTTTCTAAACTAAGTTTGGCTCCGGTTGTCGATTGGTTCTCCAAAGAAAAATTATCCAATTTTTCTTTGTTGGAAAATTTAAGATTCTCTTTTGGAGAGAAAGAAAACAATCAGCAATTTTGTCAAAAACTTGCCAGCCTGGCTGATGTTTATGTCAACGAGGCTTTTGGAGCTTCTCACCGAAGTCATGCTTCAATAACCGGAGTTTCCGCACTTCTGCCATCCTTTTTGGGATTAAGGTTTGAGGGAGAGGTAAAAACATTGACTTGGCTTAGAAAAAAAGCGGCCCGTCCTTTAGTTTTTGTTTTAGGAGGCAGTAAAAAAGGTAAGGTTGACTATATTGATTTTTTGTCCACCTGGGCAGATAAAACCCTAATTGGCGGAATGATTCCTACAAGAATTAAAGACTCTAAGTTTAAGGTTAATTCATCTAGGGTTTTAGTAGGAGAATTAAACAAATCTGGCAGAGATATTAGCAAAAAAACAATAGATAATTTTACAAAAGTTATTAAAGCTGCAAAAACTGTTGTTTGGGCAGGCCCAATGGGGGTTTATGAGGAAAAAGAAAACAGGAAAGGAACAGAAGAAATTGGCAGAATAATCTCAGAAAGCGCGGCTTTCAAAATCGCTGGAGGGGGAGACACTCATCGGGTGCTTTCTTGGGATAATCTTTGGGACAAGTTTGATTATGTAAGTGTTGGCGGGGGAGCGATGTTGGAGTTTTTAAGAAAAGGAACTTTGGTTGGCATGATTAAGAAAGCTTGATTTAATTGACAACTAGTTTTGAAGGCGGTAACCTGAAATTAGATATGAATAAACCTAAAATCGCCATTAATGGTTTTGGCCGGATTGGCAGAGTTGCTTTGCGTGTTTGGTGGGAGAGGTATCGTGATGATGTTGATTTGGTGGCGGTTAATACTTCTGGGTCAATGGACACTGATGGTTGGGCCCATCTTTTAAAATACGATTCTGTTTACGGTCGTTTTCCGGCAATAATTGATGTTTTGGGAGCTAAAAAAGGAAAAGAAATTGGCAGGATTAAGGTTGGTAGTTTTTCTATTCCTCTTTTAGCCCAGAAAATCCCCGAAAAAATTCGCTGGCGTGATTATGAGGCTGAGATTGTTCTTGAATGTACCGGCATGTTTTGTGATCGGTCTGCCGAGGGTCATTTTAAAGGTGGAGCGAAAAAAGTAATTATTTCTGCACCTCGAAAAGATGAAACGATTCCTACTTATATTGCCGGGGTAAATTTAGATTTGTATAAAGGGGAAAATCTTATCAGTAATGGTTCTTGCACTACTAACTGTATGGCTCCCATCGTTAAGCTCATCGACCAAAAATTTGGTTTTGAAGAGTGTGTAGCAACAACCATTCATGCTTATACCTCGACACAAAATATTGTTGACGGGTCGCACAGGGATTTGCGTCGGGCCAGAGCTGCGGGGCAAAACATTGTTCCTACCGGAACAGGAGCCGCCAAAGCTGTTGCAGCTGCCTATCCTGAAGTTGAGGGCAGGTTTGCTGCTTCAGCAATTAGGGTTCCGGTAGTTTGTGGTTCGTATTCAGAATTTGTTTTTCGATTAAAAAGAGGAACAACTATTGATGAGGTTAATTCAGTTATCATTGAGGCTGCCAGTGACAAAATGGTAGGGATAGTTATACCTTCATATGAACCCTTAGTTTCTTCAGATATTATTGGTAATAGCGCTTCGGCGATTGTTGACCTTCCTTTAACCCAGGTGATATCAGATGAAATGGTTCATTTGGGCGCCTGGTATGATAATGAGTATGGTTATTGTTGCCGACTGGTAGAGATGGCGGCAAAGATTGCTCGCCATAAATAGATAACCTTAAAATGGAGATAATTCCGACGATTTTAACTGATGACAAAAAAGACCTAGAAAAAAAACTTGAGTTTTTATCTGGTAAAACTGATCGGGTCTCGATTGATATTATTGATGGTAAGTTTGTTGACAATAAAACTTTTCCTCTTGATTGGCTTGACGGATATCAAGGAAAAAATGTCATTTGGGAATTTCATCTAATGGTTAACAATCCTTTTTCTTGGATTCAAGCTTGTAATTCTCATATGGGTCAAAGAGTGATTGGCCAAATTGAAAGTATGGGCGATCAGCTTGATTTTATCGACAGAGTGGAGAGCGAGGGAATGGAGTCAGGTTTGGCAATAGATCTTTATTCTTCTGTTGAGGAGCTTAATTATGAGGCGGTTTTTCGCAGTTCGGTTGTTCTTTTAATGTCTGTTGAGGCAGGCCAGTCAGGACAAGAGTTTAGGGAAGAATCACTGGTCAAGATTGATCAATTAACAAGGCTTAGGGAGAATCTTGGTGCCAGTTTTAAAATTGTAATCGATGGTGGGGTTGGTCTTGAAAATATAAAAGTGCTCAAGGAAAAGGGAGTTGATATTATTCATTCTGGTCATACCATCTGGGGCTCTCCCGATTGGGGAGAGGCATTATCTCAACTTCAATTACTGTCGAGGTAGTCTTACTTTCTTGGCAGAACAGTTGTTTTTTTACCACTGTCATCCAGGTTCAAAAGATTTATCGTTTCACTTCCACTAGGGATGACAAACTTAGTATTTTGAGAAAGAGTATTTTGTAAAACCTCCAACCTTTTTAGGATTTCTGGTCTTTTTTTAAAATACTTTTGAGCCGTTTCGGATACTTTTTTCAAAGCTTCTGCTTTTCCTTCTGCATTTAAAATAGCTGCTATTTTGTTCCCCTCAGCTGTTAAGATACTTGACTGTCTCTGTCCTTCAGCTGTTAAAATGGTAGCTCTTTTTTCTCTTTCTGCTTTCATTTGTTTACTCATTGCTTCAGTGATATCAGCAGGAGGATCAATTCTTTGCAGTTCAACTCTGGTAACTTTTACTCCCCAGCTGTTAGTAGCCTCGTCCAAAACGTTTCTAAGCATCTCGTTTAAAGTATCTCTGGCGACCAACGTTTGGTCAAGAGTTTTATCACCTATTAAGTTCCTTAAGGTGGTTTGGGCTAGGGTGGTGGCGGCAGTTTCGAAATTTTCAATTTCAAACTCTGCTTTAGCCGGATCAACAATTTTGGTGTAAATTACCGCGTCTACCAGGACACCAACGTTGTCTTTGGTAATAACTTTTTGCGGCTCAACATTAACAACTTGTTCGCGCATGTCAACACGGATTACCGAATCAATGAAAGGAACAACAAAGTTCATTCCTGGAGAGAGAATGGAGTGGTATTTTCCCAGCCTTACAACTAGTCCTTTTTGGTAGGGGGAAATTATTTGTAATCCTCTAAACAAAGTTACGACAGCAATCAGTCCGAGAATAATCCAAAAAGTCATTATTGGCTCCTTTTTTCAACTTTTAATGTTACTCCGTTAACGTCTGTGACGATAACGGTTTCTTTTTCTTTAATGGTTTTTTTTGACTCTGCTCTCCAGATTTCACCGTCTATTTTTACTTGACCCGGATAATGAGGAGTGATTTTTTTTATAACTAATCCTTGATTATCAATTAGCCGATCAATGTTGGTTTTATGATGAGAATGGAAAAGTTTGGCTTTTAGAAATTTTCTTCCAAAGAAAATGTATGAAAAAGTGACGATTGTCGTTATTCCTACTCCTACCCAGAGGCTGCCGGTAAGCCAAAATCCCAAACCTCCTAAAATTGTAGAGATTCCAAGAAGCACTAAATCAAAGCCGGTATCCACACCAACAAAAAGTTCAATACCTATAAGCCCAAGTCCTAAATATAAAAAGTATTCAGGCATTATTTCCATACTTAATTATAGCAGGTTTTTACTAAATAGTTTCTCTTTTTTCAAATTTTGAGTCAAAAGGATCAATAGATATCACTTCTTTTGAAAGAATGGAAGTCTTTTCGATTTCTGATAAGATAGTTCCTGTTTGAATCTTGTTAACGAATTGACTTATTTGTTGGTTTTTGCCAACAGCGACAATTTCAACTTGACCGCTGGAGAGATTTCTCACCCAGCCAGAAATGTTTAGCTTTTTAGCAGAGCTTTTTACAAAATGACGAAAACCAACATTTTGAACATGGCCAGTAAATAGTAGATGAATTTTAACTAATTCAGTTTTTATCATTTGTTTTTTGATAAATTATTACTGTACCCGACTCATGGATTATTTTCCAAGGATATAGCTTGTTTTTTCTAAGTTCAAGGTCCAAAAATGTTCCTTTACTGATAAATAAACAGTCAGCGCCGTACCTGTCAAGCTCTTTTTCAAAACCCTCTCTTGCTTGAATGATTTCCAGCCAAATTGTATAGGGGCTTTTCCCTTCGGGAGTTGGCCAGGTGGGCATGCGTCCATCAATAAAAGTTTTTCTGTTAGGTAATCGCCAGCTAATATGGCCTCCCCATTCATAAGTATTAAACACTTTTTGACAAACTTCAGGGTTAGTTATTAAAAAATTTTCTGCTTGGCAGAGAAAAGAGGGGTTTTGGTTATAGCAAAGTGATTTCCAGCCTCCTTCAAAGTTTGGAAGGTTAAAAATGCGGTAAGCAATTATTCCCAGAAGGCCGACAGTAATAATTCTTTTTAAATGCAGTTCAAAAGTTTTACTTATTTTTAGATCAGAAATTCTATTAAAAAGATAGATTGAAGATATTGCAAAAAGGGGCAAATGCCTTCTGGCGGTAAACGAAAGAATGGTAAATAATATCCAGCTGAAAATTAAAAAAATTACTTTTTCTATTTTTATTAACTTTCCATTAATTGTCTGATAAATAAGTGTTGTAGCAATGATGGAAATGGTAATAAATATTAACAACATTCCCGCATTGTTAGGAGGAACCCATTCGGCGATTAGCTTATTAAGCGGGTACCAGGAGTGGCGGTAGGTTTCCCGGTAAAGAGCAATTCCAAATGGATTAATAAGACCAGCAAGAAAGCTTATCATCAAGGTTAACGCGGCAATTAGGGCCTCTTTTTTCTTGCAGGTTAGCAGACAGTCGATACTGAAAATGAGCAAAAGAGTAAGACCTAAAACAAAGCCTCCATGTAGATTGGCCCAAAAGGCAAACAGTATTGGCAGGATAACGATGTTTAAGGGAGAAAAAGTTTTTTGGGTTAGCTTCCAATATATAAAAGAAATTCCCAAAATAGTAAAAAGCTGGCTTCGGTAACCCAGCCTGGCAGTTGAAAAGCAAGCTAAAAATAGAAATACCATGCTGGCAAGCTGAAGTAGAGTATTTTTTGATCCTTTTGCAGTAA
>CAZAEB010000012.1:0-14585 GCA_964484095.1 uncultured Gammaproteobacteria bacterium | reverse complement strand
AGAAGAAAGTTTCATAATTTTTAAGGCTAAAAAAAGATTGGAGGGTTGCCAATATCGGTTTGCCAAAAATACCCATACCGGTACAGAAACATTGATTCTTGCCGCCAGTTTTGCCAAAGGGATAACAGTCCTGGAAAATTCTGCTCAAGAGCCAGAAATAGATGATTTAATTGAATTTTTAAACAAGATGGGGGCCAATATTAAAAGAATCGCTCCAAGGACAATTAAAATTGAGGGTGTTAGTAAATTTTCAGCCACCGAGCATCAGGTTATTCCCGATAGAAACGAGGCGGTAACCTTTGCCTGTGCCGCTCTGGGAACTAGAGGCCATATATCTATTTTTAATATTCGCCCTAAAGATCTAATTTCATTCACCGATAAACTTATAGAAATCGGCGCTGAGGTAAAAATCGGTGTTAATGAGATGGAAGTTAAATATTTAGAAAGTTTAAAAGCAACAACAATAGAAACAGTTCCACATCCTGGCTTCATGACCGATTGGCAATCTCTCTGGTTTACTCTTATGACCCAAGCAAGAGGAAAAAGCACGATTATCGAAAGAGTGTATCCTAACCGCTTCCAGTACGCCGACTATCTTATTAAAATGGGAGCAAAGGTGAGATTTTTTAACCCTGAGGTAAAAAATCCCGACGAGTATTACAATTTTAATCTTGACACCGACAAGCCTGAATACTTTCATGGCGCCAATATTCTCGGTCCAGTAAGATTGAAAGGGATAAGCGCCGAAGTAAATGATATTAGAGCCGGAGCCACCCTTACTCTGGCGGCTTTAATCGCCGAAGGAGAATCGACAATTAACGGGGCAGAAAAAATTGAAAGGGGCTATGAGAATTTGGACGTCCGACTAGCCAATCTGGGTGGAAATATCAAAAGAGTTCGAGAAGGCAAAAATGGCAAGAAACAAACTTGATTACTATAAAACTAGCAGTCTTAAAAAGAGATACCATCTTTTCTTAAGATTTATTGCTAAATATTGGCTAAAGTTTAATCGGCAGGTTAAGGTTATTGCCGTTGTGGGAAGCTATGGAAAAACAACAACCTCTCAGGTCATTTACACCCTTCTATCCCAAAAGGCTTCCACACTAACTACCGACATTAATCTTGACACTGTTTATAATATTCCCTTAACGATACTCAAGCTCAGGAAAAAGCACCAATATCTAATTCTTGAAGTGGGAGTTGATCACAAAAATGAAATGGACTTTCACCTTGGGTTGTTTAAACCGGACATTGTTGTTTTCACCGGGATAACTCCTGTTCATTCAGACCCAAATCTTTTAGGCTCAATCGAGGGAATTATTAAAGAAAAAAGTAAACTCGTGAAAGCTCTTGGAAAAAATGGCTGGTTGATTGCCAACGGAAATAACAAAGATGTTGTTAAAATTGCCAAAATCCATTCTAAAGATAAAACATTGTTTTATAGCACCGAAAACAAAACCGCGAATATTTATATTAAAAATATTAGTCTGGATCTTTCAGGAACGAAATTTAGTTTAAAAATCAAGACAAAATTTATCGAGTTAAAAGGTAGATTTGTCGGCAAACAGTTTGTTGAGGCAATATCGGCTGCCGCCGGAGTAGCAATGATTGAAAACATACCAATCAACAAACTTAAAGATATTGCAAAATCAATAATGCCCCTCAAGGGAAGAATGAGCATAGAAAAAGGACCAAGAGGCTGCACCGTTATCAATGACAGCCTAAGAGCAAATCCAGTATCTACCAAAACCGGTCTAGAAACACTTTCTGCAATCAAGGGAAAAAGAAAAATTGCCATTCTTGGCGAAATGGGAGAACTAGGAAAATACAGAAATAAAGAGCATAAAAAAATTGGTCAACTTATAAACGATCTTCAGATCGATTGTTTTATCGGAGTTGGCCCAATAATGGAAACAGCAGTTGGACAAATAAATAACCAAAAAATTATTGCCTTTCCGGCCAAGGATGTTTTTGAAGCCGCAAATATACTTAAAAATGAAGTGAAAATCACAAAAAATGATTTAGTTTACCTCAAGGGATCACTTTTAAAACACCTGGAAAGAGTTCTTCTTCTTGCTGAAAACAAAAATATTAGCTGTCGGGTAATTTCCTGTCCTTTTTATAACCCTTGCATTAAGTGTAAGTATTTAAAAACCGGTTACCGCCCATGATTTTAGATATTATTATTTCTTTTTGATATAGTAAGATCAACCATGATTTTATACTTAAGTTTATTGCTTTTTTCATTTGCGGTAAACAGCGCTTTGATTGTCCCGTTTATCAATCTACTCTATAAGGTAAAATTCTACCGACGCCGACAAACAACAAGGGATTTTTTGGAAAAAAGAACAAAAATATTTGACAAACTACATCAAAAAAAGGCCGGCACTCCGGTGGGAGGAGGAATTCTCATTCTTGCTTCGATGACTCTTTTTTATATCTTTTTAATTCCAGGGCTAAAGATGTCCGGCTTCTATGTTTCGTCCTACTATCCAATTAATGAAGA
Source organism: uncultured Gammaproteobacteria bacterium (assembly GCA_964484095.1). Taxonomy (GTDB): domain Bacteria; phylum Patescibacteriota; class Microgenomatia; order UBA12405; family BS750m-G30; genus CAZAEB01. The sequence goes on along the minus strand of CAZAEB010000012.1, from coordinate 12,079 downwards.
GTTAAATGTTATCTTTTTTACTTTTATTTCTTTTGGACTTTTGGGACTATATGACGACCTAATGAAGTTTTTCAACTTCAATACAAGCGGTTTTTTTGGACTGAGAATGAGGCACAAGTTTGTTCTTCAGGTAATTTTAGGAATAATTATTGGCTTGCTTTTACACATAAACCTAGGAATTGATTTTATCAATGTTCCCTTTTATGGACTAGTAAGACTCGGTTGGGTTTATGTGCCTCTAGCAACATTTATTATCGTTGCTTTTGCAAATGCATTTAATATTACCGATGGACTGGATGGGTTGTCTTCCGGACTACTGATGATTTTCTTGTTTGCCTTTTGGATTATCTCTTTTAATCAAATAGATGCAGTTTTATCTATCCTTATCTCTCTTTGGATTGGGGCCATTTTGGCATTTTTATATTTTAACACTTATCCGGCAAGAATTATGTTAGGGGATGTCGGCGCTTTAGCTTTCGGAGCGGCTATGGCAGTAATTGGTTTACTTACTGGAAAAATAATTGCTTTTCTAGTAATTGGAGCCCCATTTATAGTAGAGCTGCTTACTAGTTTTTTACAGATAATGTCAAAAAAGTTTAGAAATAAAAAACTGTTTGCAATCGCTCCTTTCCATCTCTGGTTGCAAAACAGAGGCTGGGAAGAACCAAAAATAGTCATGAGGGCTTGGCTTGCTGGAATAATCTGCGCTGTTTTTGGACTCTGGCTTTCCCAACTCTAAAAGTTACTTTTCTTCTTCAATTATTTCTATTTTTATGGGGTTTGTGTTTAAAACTTCTACCTCGGTAGCACAGTTTTGGCACTCCAAAATATCACCAACCTCAATTCTTTGATCAATGTTTATTTCTTCGTTACAATCAGGACAAATTATTTTTTGTTTCATTTTTTGTTTTAACTTAAACTAGTATTGTTGTTATAATAGTCTCAACGTGAATAAAATTCAACCTTTGCCGGAAACTCCGATAGTAAAAATAGGCAATATATATTTTAAAAGGGAAGATTTTAATCCGACCGGCTCAGTTAAAGACCGAGCGGTTATTTGCCAGCTTGAAAAAGCTGAAAGTCTTGGATTTAAAAGTGTTGCAATAAGCTCATCTGGAAATGCGGCAATAAGCACTGCCTACTGGGCCAAAACTGTTGATCTTAGAGCAACTGTCTTTATTTCTCTTTACACCAACCCAGGAAAACTAAAAATACTTAAAAAGCTAGACTGCGAAATCAGAACTACTCCAAAGCCAATTCGTGATTGTTTTAGATATTGTAAAATCAACAATGCTTACAATATGCGCCAATCCCTAGATCCCGCGGCTCTTGAAGGTTTTTCACTTTTGGGAAAAGAGATTAAAAAAGAGGTGTCTCTCGGAAAAATTGAAAAACCTGAGGCAATATTTTTTCCAGTCAGCAGTGGAACAACACTTTTGGGAATTTGTAAAGGACTGAGAAATAATCTAAACATTCGTTTATTTATTGTTCAGCCAGCCAGTCACTGCCCCCTAGCAAGTCTTTTTGACAAAAAATATAAACCGGAAAATAAAATCATTGCTGATGCTCTAGTGGCCAAAATCATTCCAAGAAAAAAAGACATTATTGACAGTGTGAAAAAAAGCAGTGGGGGAGGAGTAGTTGTCCAAAACAAAGATATTATATCCGCTGATAAGTTTTTAACAGATAATGGAATAGAAACCTCATACGAAGGAGCACTAACTCTTGCCGGCATTTGGAAAGCGGAAAAAGACAGAATTGTTAAAAAAGAAAAACCCAAGCTTTGCCTTCTTACCGGAAGGAAATATCTTTGAAAAATGAAAAACATAAAACCAATTGACAGGCCTGTTTTCTGGGTTGGCCTAAATAGCTATCAGGGACTGGGTCTTCTAAAAACAGCCAGAACCAAAAATATTGAAAATTATTATATCATTTGTTTAGAAAAAGATTCTGTTGTTGATAGGCTGCGAAAAGAAAAAGCAAATATTTTCTGCCTAGAAGAAGTAGCAGAAATCAAAAGCATCCCTAGAAACACAGGCCACCTACTAGCTCACCCGCTGACAGCAGAATACATAAAAAAACATTCTCAGCAACAAATACCAATAGTTGCCTTTTTTAAACCTTCGGCGAAAATTGCTTTTCTTTGCAAAAAACATTGCTGGATAATGGCCGGAAACGATCCAAAGCTGGCCAGTTTTTTTGAAGATAAAATTAACTTTTTTACATGGGGCAAAAAAAACAACCTGCCCGTTATTCCCGGAGAAATTGTAAAACCCAGCAAGGGAATACTTCCAAGATGGAGTTTTCCCTTTGTTGCCCAACTTAAAAGAGGTTGGGCTGGAAAATGCAGTTTTATCATTAGATCTGAAAATGATTTTTTAAATTTAATAAAATCAGGCTATCCTAAAGCAAAAATAACCCCATTTATAGACGGACAGACATACACAAACAATGGTTGTATTCTTGCCGGCGGAAAAATTCTAGTCGGCCCTCCCGGTCAACAGATTTCATCAATTCCCGCTCTCTGCAAAAACCTCCTATCAACCACGGGCAGGCAGTGGCCAGCGAATATTGACGAAAAACAGAAAGCAATAATAAAAAAAACAACTATTAGGCTGGGAGAACTAATGTATCAAAAAGGCTATCGGGGATTTTTCGGAACCGACTTTATTATAACTGATGAGGGGAAAATATATTTACTTGAATGCAATCCCAGGCTAACCGCATCTTTTGTTTTTTACTCTCAGCTAGAGCAGGAATCAGGCAGCGTTCCTCTTTTATGGCGCCATCTGTCTGTTTTTGCCGAAAACGAAAGCGCTTGCAAAGACATTGATAGTTCTCTAGAACTTTTAGGCTCAGAAATAATCCAAAGAAATAATCAGAAAAAAACAATCAAAATTTCTGCCGATATTCCTTCTGGACAGTACAACTCAGATGGAAGAAAAGTAGGGGATAACCTGTCGCCTAAAAAAGATTCATTATTAGTTATCTGCAAACCAAGCAATAGTATTATCAAAGAAGGAGACGAACTTTTCAAAATTATCAGTAAAAAAGCGGCAGTTGATAAAAACAACAATCTCTCTACTGACATTGACAGTTTAAGACAAATTATATTATCAACTATTGAAAAACAGTGAAGGGCAAAACCGGACTACTTGTTTTAATAGCTTTTTTTCTACTTTTTGGGATATTAATGATTAGTGATGTTTCCCTACTAGAGGCTGAAAGAAATTTTGGCGACAGACTGTATTTCATCAAACATCATCTTTTCTGGGTTGGTATTGGTCTGACAGCTATGCTTGCCATTTCAACTTTTAAATATCAGTTTTGGACAAAAATATCCTTTTATTTATACCTTTTATCAATAGTTCTTCTTATTATTGTTCTTATTCCAGGGATAGGAGTGACTGTTTATGGAGCCCAAAGATGGATAGACATTGGCTTTGTCCATTTTCAACCCTCGGAAATAGTTAAGCTTTTTCTAATAATATATCTTTCTTCTTTGTTTTTTAGTAAAGAAAACGTTAGTATCTGTCAGCTTTTTTTAGTTCTTCTTCCACCGGTAGGCCTAACCCTTGCTCAACCCGACTTTGCCACTGCGTCAATTATGGTTGCTCTCGGCTTAGCTGTATATTTTCTCTCCGGAGCATCTTTAAAAAAAATTATTATTCCTTCAATAGTGTTTTTAGTATTGGGAGTGTTTTTTATTCTAACTTCTCCTTACCGCAAAGAAAGAATTGCCGGACTATTAGACCCATTTTATGATCCCCTAGGAAAGTCATATCATGCCCACCAGTTAACTCTCACCTTGGGTTCTGGAGGCATCTGGGGAGTAGGAATGGGGGAGTCAAGACAAAAGTATCTATATCTACCCCAGGTTACTACAGATTCAATCATGGCTGTGGTCGCTGAAGAGTTTGGCTTGGTAGGAATGACTGTTTTCTTGGCCAGTTTTTCCGTCTTGATAGCAACTATTTTCAAGATAGCTTCAAGAGCAAAAGACAAATTGGGAAAAATTCTTGCCGGAGGAATTGGCTGTTGGATTGGACTGCAAGGATTAATTAATCTTTCAGCAGTGGCAGTGCTATTACCTTTGACGGGAGTAACCTTTCCTTTTATTTCATACGGCGGATCATCACTGTTATCAATTATGATCGCGATGGGAATTGTGTTAAATATTAATAAGCAAAATCAATGAAAATAAGAAAAAAAACTGTTGTTATTACTGGCGGCCACTCAACAGGAATTGCCCTGATTGAAGAAATTAGAAAAACCCATCCTCAATGGGAAATTGCCTACCTGGGAAGAAAACATAGCTTTGAAGGAGATAAGGCCCTCTCGTTTGAATCGATAGAACTAGCTAAAAATAAGCGTGTCTCTTTTGTGCCAATTATCACCGGAAGACTGCAAAGAAAATTTACCATCTCAACCATTCCCAGCCTGCTGAAAATTCCTATTGGGTTTATCCAATCATTGATTTTATTGGCAAAAATCAAGCCAAACATAACTATTTCTTTTGGAGGATACATCTCTACTCCAGTGGTAATTTCCAGCTGGCTTCTTAAAATTCCCGTTATCACTCATGAACAAACCTCGTCTATCGGACTAGCCAATAAGATAAATTCTGTTTTCGCTAGAAAAATTGCCGTATCCTTTCCAAACACTTTAAAAGACGTTTCCAAAAATAAGGGAATATATACCGGAAATTTAATATTAGATATGACTAAAAATAAAACCAACCCTGGATCCCTTAAGTGGTTAGAGAAATATATAATAAAAGCCAAGAAACCAATAATTTACATTACTGGAGGAAAAACCGGTGCTCAATATATAAACCAGCTGGTTGAGAAAACGCTTTTTTCACTAGTCAAAAACTTCGTGGTTGTTCATCAAACCGGAGGTATGGAATACTCAAAATACCAAACTCTAAAGCAAAAAAACTATTTTCCGATAAGCACCTTGCCAATTTTGGAACAGGGATGGCTTTTGAATAATGCCAAACTGGTAGTCTCAAGAGGAGGAGCAAACATCATTTTTGAGCTGGCAACAATAAAAAAACCGGCAATTATCATTCCGATACCTTGGAGCTCAGGAAATGAGCAGTTAAAAAACGGCAGATTTTTAGCATCAACCAATCTTGGTATTTGCCTTGATCAGGAAAAACTAACTCCGAAAATTTTTCTAAATACGGTCAATAAACTGGATAGAGACATTTCTGCAAAAAAGATAACTGGAAAAACAAAGATGATCAGAAATGGTCGAAAACAATTATTGAATGAAATCGAGACCACAATATATGAGAAAAAGGGCAAAAAATAAAAATTTACTAATCAATATTGTCGCTATTGCATCCGGCTTAAGCGTTTTGATGGCTGCTTTATTTTTTTTTAAAATCATTAAAAAGACCTCTTTGGTCTTTCCAAACCCCTTATCCCCTGAGGGACAAAAGATGATTTTTCTCAAAGATAAACTATCCAAAAGCAAGCTCGAGATAATATCCGGGCCAAGCCTAATTGATAACTCAGTTGATATTGAAGTTATTATTGCTCCAAAAATAAAAATAATATTTTCTTCAGAAACTGATATCTCAAAACAGGTTATTACTTTACAACTAATCCTAAATAAGTCTAAAATAAGTAATCAACAAAATGAAGGTTATCCAAAAATTATTGACTTAAGAACAAGTAAGCCATATGTCACGTTCTAAAATCATTTCCGCTATTGATATCGGCAGTACAAAAATTACCACCCTTATTGCCCAATATTTCCCAGAAGAAGACCAGATAAATATCATTGGGGTATCTACAAGCGAGGCAAATAAAATAAAGAGGGGGGAGGTAAAAGATATTGTTGAGGCAACCGAAAGCATCACAAGATCGGTTGAAGCGGCAGAACGAATGGCTGGTTATTCGATTAGCTCAGCTATCGTTTCAATAACTGCTCCTCATATATCATCACTTAACTCCGAAGGGGTAGTGGCTGTTTCCAATCCCCAGGGTGAAATTGTTCAAGAAGACGTTACTCGGGTAATCGAGGCGGCTAGAGCAGTTTCTCTGCCCTCGTCTCTGGATATTATCCATGTAATTCCCCGAGAGTTCAAAGTAGACGGACAGGAGGGCATTTTAGATCCGATTGGAATGACCGGAGTTCGACTTGAAGTTGAGTCTCATATTGTCATTGCTTCCTTGCCGGCAATAAAAAACCTTAGCCGCTGTATAAATGAAGTCGGTATAAATATCGATTCGCTTGTTTACTCTGGATTTGCTGCCGCCGAATCAGTCCTAACCGAAACAGAAAAAGAATTAGGGGTAGTTTTGATTGACATAGGAGGCACCGTTACCAGCGTAACCATTTTTACTGAAAGCTATCCATATTTCGTAAAAGTGATTCCTGTTGGAGCTAAAAACGTAACCAATGATCTGGCAATTGGTCTCAGATTATCATTGGAAAATGCTGACAAATTAAAGTTTTACCTAAGCAATCAAAAAAGTAAAAGCAAAAAAGAAGAAGAAAACAAAACCAGGAAAGCCGGGATTGACGAAGATGATGATAACATCAACTTAAAAATGGCTGACATACACAATGAAGAAAAAACAAAAATCTCACGGATTTCTACCGTTGACGGAATTATTCGCCCTAGACTGGATGAGATTTTCAGCCTGATAAAGGAAGAAATAAAAGAAAGCGGACTTGGAGGAGCAACCCCTGCAGGAGTAGTTTTGACCGGAGGAGGAGCAGAGGTGATTGGAGTCAAGCAATCATGCCGGCGAATATTGGGCCTACCAGTAAGGATAGGAGAGTCGAGAGAATTTAATGGTCTTGTGGATGAGATTATGACCCCCGCCTATGCCTCCTCTTTAGGATTGATTGATTATGCGGTAAAATCAAATTATGACGGAATTGACCAGTCAAGACTTTCTGGTCTTGGCAGCAAGGTAAAAAGTATTAAGGTTGGCGGACTGATTCAAAAACTGATTAAAATGATTAAGCCTATGCTTCCATAATATGGGACTTGTAAAACCCTTACCAGCTCAAGTTGCAAAAATCAAAGTTGTCGGCATCGGCGGTGCCGGAGGTAACGCGATTAATTTCATGACAGGAAACAGCCAAATCAGGGGGGTTGATTTTATTACTGTCAATACCGATACTCAGGCACTTCTTGTATCACAAGCAAAAATCAAAGTTCAAATTGGAGACAAACTAACCAAGGGGCTTGGCTCAGGAGGAAATCCCAAAATCGGCACTCAGGCAGCAGAGGAATCTAGAGAAAAAATTAAAGAAGTTTTAGAAGGCTCAGACATGGTCTTTATCACAGCCGGCTTGGGTGGAGGAACAGGAACAGGCGCGGCACCCACGATTGCAAAAATTGCTAAAGAAGAACTTGGAATACTTACTATCGCCGTTGTTACTAAGCCGTTTTTATTCGAGGGCACTAAAAGAATGGTTCTTGCTGAAGATGCAATAGAAAAACTAAAACAGGAAGTGGACACCCTGATCGTTGTCCCTAACCAAAAACTAATGGACTCAATAGACAAAAAAATATCTATGATTGATGCTTTTGAAATGGCCGACTCTGTTTTAAGCGAGGCGGTTTCTGGAATTGCCGACCTTATTGTAACTCCCGGACTCATTAATCTTGATTTTGCCGACATAAAATCAATTATGAAAAATGCCGGTACTGCCCTCATGGGGGTTGGGATTGGATCAGGTGAAAACCGAGCCAAAACAGCGATTTTACAAGCCACCTCATCTCCACTACTGGATGTCACCATTGAGGGAGCCAGGGGAGTTCTTTTTAATGTAACCAGCGGACCGGAGATAACAATGAGTGAAATCGAAGAGACTTCTCAAATTATTGCCCAAAGTGTAGGCAGAGATGCAAACATCATCTTTGGAGCCACTATTGACGAGAAGATGAAAGATGAAATTAAGATCACTGTAATTGCCACCGGTTTTGATAACAACCATAAAGCTTTGGCTGGCCTGATAAAACCTAAAAAGCCAATATTTTCGGGAATTGTTGCCGAAGAAAATAAAATCAAGCGGGAAGTACCAGAAGAAATTATTGGATCGATAGTACCGACAGAGGAAGACACTCAGGAAATGGAGAGAAAAAAAGAAGAGTTAATCGGTAACGAACAGCTTCCTCAAGGAATTGAAATTGACAACGAATTAGATATTCCCTCCTTTTTAAGAAAGGATAACTAGTTTTCCATGCTCGACAGAGTAGGGGAAAAGATATCACTCCAAGGATTATCATTTGTCATCCCTTGTTTTCTTTTAAGTATTATCAGTCTGCTTATTTTATGGAGCATTGACAGACAATACTTTGCAAAACAGTTAATGTTCTGGATCATTTCTTGGGTGGTTTATTTTTTGATTACTCAGGCAAAGTTCAGGCTTGATAACCTGGGCAACCTGGCTTTTGCGATATTTGTGGGAGTTATTATTCTTTTGGTTCTGCCATTAATTTTTGGTCAGGTTATCAGAGGCTCTAGCCGGTGGATTTTTATTAAAGAGTTGTCTATTCAACCATCAGAATTTATAAAGCCTTTTTATGTCATCGCCCTGGCTTCAATTACAAGCAAGATCGACATGAGCAGGATCAAAAGTTTTGCTATTGTTATCGCAATGATAGCTTTGCCCACATTACTGATACTTATTCAACCTGACTTGGGCAGTGCTCTGCAAATTTCCCTTACTGGAGGACTGATTCTTTTTTTCTCAAAAGCGAAAAAATCCTGGTTAACAATTTTTGCTGTGGGAGCCGGCTTTTTAGCTTTTTTAGGGTGGAATTTCATAGTTGCCGACTACCAAAAAGAAAGGATTAGTTATTTTTTGCACCCGGAAAAAGATCCTTTGGGGAAAGGATACAACGCCATTCAAGTGAAAATTACTGTTGGGTCAGGAGCATTTTTTGGAAACGGGCTTGGGCAAGGAGGACAAACAAGGTTGGCATTTCTTCCCGAAAGACATACCGATTTTATTTTTGCCTCCCTGGCTGAAAGCTTTGGTTTTATTGGGATTTTGGTAGTAATTACACTATATTTTCTGCTTTTTTGGCAGATATACAGAAAAATGATCGGGTCAAAAGACGATTTTCATTTTTTAGCCACTTTAGGAATTGGTTTCTATCTTTGGTTTCAAATGATTGTCAATATTGGCATGAATTTAGGAATTTTCCCCATTACCGGACTAGCCCTGCCTCTTTTTTCACTAGGAGGATCGTCACTGCTCAGCACCATGATTGCTCTGGGGATAATATCAAAAGTTGATGCAAATGTCTAAATATGTAGCTTTTGCATGTTTCTAATATTGTATATTTTAAGCTATTTGATATAATCTATCAGTATGAAAGCAGTCGTGAAAATCAAAGGCCATCAGTATCTTGTTACAGAGGGAGAGGAGCTTTTGGTTGACAAACTAGAAAACAAAAAAGGCGATAAAGTCTCTTTAGAAGAGGTTTTGCTTATTGCCACCGATAATGATAAAGCCATAATCGGCAATCCTTTCGTAAAAGGAGCCAAAGTTGAATTTTCTGTTATCGATGATGTTAAGGGTGAAAAAATTAGAGTAGCTCGATATAAAGCAAAATCAAGATACAGAAAAGTAAAAGGGTTTACGCCGATATATACTAAAATTAAAATTGAAAAAATAATTCAGGGGTAAGCGATGGCAAAAACCAAAGCAGTAGGAAAAACAAAACAAAAACCAGCCAGAGCAGGAAAAAGACTCGGTGTAAAAATATATGGCGGGCAAACCGTAAAAACAGGGCAGATTATTATCAGACAGGTGGGGACTAAGTATGCTTCCGGCAGGGGAACCAAGCTTGGCAGAGACTACACTATTTACGCAGTCAGAAATGGAGTTGTTAAATTTGCTAAAAAAACTAGCAAGCCTATTGTTTCTGTTCTTTAATTAATGGCAAACGAAGAGATTATCCAACTAAATCCTAACCTGCTTCAACCCAACCCCGTTCAAGTAAGAGGAGAGATTACCCCGAAATCAATAAATGACCTGGTAATGTCGATAAAAGAACATGGTGTTTTAGAACCATTAGTAATTTCTAAAACTCCGGCAGGATACCAGATTGTTTCCGGTGAAAGAAGGTGGAGAGCGGCAAAAATTCTTGGTCTTGATGCCATTCCTGTAATTATTAAAACAATGGGACCAAAAGAAATGATGGAGGTGAGTTTAATCGATGACGTTCAAAGAGAAGGCTTAAATGCCCTAGACCGCGCTAAAGCCTTTAAAAGAATGAGAGAAGAGTTTGGAATATCTTTAGCCGATATTGCAAAGAAAATCGGTAAAAGCGTCCCTTACGTCGTTAACAGCACAAAGCTTCTATCACTCCCTGATGCCCTAAAAGACGGCCTACTTTCAGGGCTTATATCAGAAGGTCACGCAAGAGCCTTAGGTGGAATCAGTGACACCAGATATATGATTGAGGCCTACAAAATGGTTTTAAAAGAACAAGCCTCGGTCAGAAGAGCAGAGGAGATAGCCAGAAGGATTAAGAAAAACACCAAAAAATTAAATGCCGGCAACGGCCAAAACTCACTGGCCAGCATTCAATTAGCAAGATCAGAACTTGATCAAATCGCGAAAAGAATGACAAATTCACTACCAAAACAAGAAGATGTTAAAGTTGAAATTAGCCAATCTAAAATGAGGGCAAATGTCAGAATTGCTGTTGATGGCACTCCAAAAGAAACTAATCAGTTTATCGCTGAACTTCTTAAAAAACTTGAAGATTAGTAGATAACTTTAGGAATCTTACCAAAAAACTCTAGAGGCCAATATACCCAAAGAGCTCTGCCAACAATATCACTTTCAGGAACTAGTCCAAACTCTCTAGAATCACGAGAATGAGATCGATTATCTCCAAACAAAACATATTCACCAACAGGAATGCTTACCGTTTTTTCTAAAGAAAGATAACTGCCGGGACGAGTCGTAAACTCGCTGGGCAGATACTCCTCTTCAAGAAGATTTCCATTAATATACACAGTGTCATTTTTGATCATAATCGTTTCTCCAGGCAAGCCAATAACTCTTTTAATATATTCGCACTCGTCTTCAGAACAGGCCTCTGACGGGGGAGCTTTGAAAACAACTACATCTCCGCGCTTCGGATCTTTGGTTTTGTAGCTAATTTTATCAGTCAGTAGAAATGCTTTGTCAACAAAATTTGGCATCATTGACTGGCCATTCACCTGATTGGGCTGGGCAACAAAAAGATATAAAAGTACAAAAACAGAAAGGGCCAAAACCAAGGCCTGAATAGAATCAAGAACAAAATTTACAAATCGTCTAATTATAATGGTCTAAGTTTAAAACCTTTGATATAATTATGCAACAGTAAAAATGGTCGCGTGGCTCAGGTGGTTAGAGCGTTCGATTCACATTCGAAAGGTCCCAGGTTCGAGTCCTGGCGCGACCACATTCAAACCTTTTTCCACCCAAATCATATGATAAAATAATGCATGAACAGAATTGAAGCCATTGCTATTAGTGAACTTTCTAGAGGAGGATGGAATGGTTCACCAATTCAAAAGCTCGAAGACTGCGACGAATGTTTACATGCAAGAGATTTGGTTTTAGAGGACGGTAATAACGGTGGTGAAATTTGTGCTTGGGGAGTAGCATGGAAAAGATTAAACGAGCCAACTTTTTCAAGAAGTTGCACAAAAAAAACATCGAAACAACCCGACTTTCATGTTTTATGGCAACGCTAACTATAGTCCTCTAGACTACTAAGGTATAATAACTACTAAATGGAAGAATTACCCCTAAACCATGAGAAAAGATTTGATGGAATAATACGCCTGGCTAGAGAGGAAGACGAGGCATCATTGCGACCAATTCTAGAAACATGGATTAAGGATGGAGATACCAAACAGATTATTGATGACGAGATTGAAGGAGTCTTAGAATCTGTAAAGCAGAGCGCAAGAAGCCATGGAGAAGTAACTTACTTTGTTGCGGAAACATCCCAGGGAGAAGTAATTGGAATGATGGGGATGCGGACACCCGAAGAAAAAATGACACCATACATCACCACCTCAAAACCTGTAGA
>CAZAEB010000011.1:0-15829 GCA_964484095.1 uncultured Gammaproteobacteria bacterium | reverse complement strand
AAGAGCCAGAGGTTTTTTGCAGGGAATGGATTTTACAAAAACTTAATGAGGCCTGTTTAGGATAAACTCCATCCCCGCTTGATCCCTTGACTTAGCCGATCCACACTTGCTACCATCATGTACAAACTGAAAGGAGGTGAACATAATGGAAAGGTTATGGCAGAAAAGAGACGGTTCAAAAGAACTTAGTCCCGAACAGCTCCACGAATTGTGGCTAGATACAGAAAAGAGGTGGATGGCTGAAGATTTGCTGAAGGCTATTCGACCTCGCGAAGCATTAGAGAATATGACAGTAATTTTTGATGGTAAGACTATACATACCCCGAAGACACTTGAGAACAACTAGAAAAACACAAAAAGATTAAATTTTTGTCAAACAGGTTCCTTTTTTTGAGCAAGAACCTTAGTAAAATCTATTTCATGAGGCCTGGGCGGGATTTGCACCCGCGTAGACGGTTTTGCAGACCGTTTCCTAGCTCCTCGGACACCAGGCCAAGTGACCTATTTTATCATCCCTTTACGCTTCCAACAAACTTATGAAAATACTTTCGCCATAACGGAATTACTTTCGTTATGCAATACTAAAAATTACGATCGTAAAAAAGACCAAAAGAAATCCAAACCCCAAAAAGTATAAAACACTTCTTGCTTTCCTTCCCCGAGTAAACTTTTTTTATATTATTAAGGAGAAAAAGTTTAATCGTTTATTGCTAGCTCAATACTTTCGATGCAACTTGAAGAAATTTTTTTGCTCCAGAAACTGTTTGTTTCGCTCCAAATTCAGAATACAAACTTTGATAATCAGCTGCTTCCCTTAGTCCCATTGCATCATCATAAACATCAAAAAAACTAGGATTAATTATTTTTTCCTGCTTAAATAACTCCTTCACGGCAACACCCAAGCAATAATGACTTTTTTCTCGATATCCTTTTGAGTAAAGCATCCCTCTGGCAGCATGAAAAATAGAATAATAACCAGCAATTGTAGCGTACTTATACCTTTTTTGACGTAAAAATGCTTGAGAATTGCTCAAATCTTCTTTGGAAGCTTTAATTTCAACAGCCACCTTCTTTTTGATCCCGGAAAATTTAATAATTTTTTTGTTCTTTAGACAGCTTTTAAAATCATCCACTTGTTCTCTCCTCCCAAAGTATCATCCCTTTATCTATCTCTTTATAAAAAACCTCATCTTTCTTTTTTATTTCATGGAATTCAAGAGTGTTTTTAATAATTAATTGAACCCTTTTCCCCAATTTAGCCTGAGAAACAATGTTTCTTACCTCACTTTTCTCGTTACTAACAACAAACAGGTCAATATCGCTGTCAACAACATCTTTACCTACTGAAGTACTGCCAAACAAAATAATTTTTTGACTAACCTTTCTGAGTTTTGCTACCAATGGTTTTAATAACTTAACCGTTCTGGTAACTTTAAGTTGACAGACCAAAGAATCATCGCTATCTAGAAAATACAAGCTCAAATTACCCAATTTTTCCTTTTTAACCAACCCCTCCTTTATCTTTCTCCCTAAAATTTGATGAATAGAAGAAAGACTCACTTTGGTTAGTTGAGAAATACGAGAAAGATGCCACTTTTCTCCTGCATGATCTAGTAAAAAGTTAATTATTTTTTCCTCTGCCTGCATATCTCTTTTCATTTTTTCCTCCCTTACGAAACTACTTTCACTATAACAGAAGTATTTCCGTTACGCAATACTAAAAATTACGATCGTAAAAAAGACCAAAAGAAATCCAAACCCCAAAAAGTATAAAACACTTCTTGCTTTCCTTCCCCGAGTAAACTTAGGAAGTCTTTTCCTATTTAAAAACCAAACTAGCGGGAAGGCCACCGCCATCGCCCCAGCGTTTAAAATCGCTCCCAGAGTAAGTAAAAACCGTGGTTCTCTAAACCCGAGAAGTAGGATAACTATCCCTAAAATGATCTGCAGCCATAAAGCTAAATAAAAATATAAGGAAAGATTAACTTTTTTACCCTTTTTATAGACAGTAAGAAGAATGTTTTCCGAAATAATCCTTGAGGTTGATTCCAAAATTCCTACCTGAGTGGAGTAAAGCATTCCCGCCGCTACCAGCAAAAACGCCACTCCAAACCCAGAGCCTATTCTGGAGGTTATTTCTCCAGATTGCTGATAGAGAAAAGCCATTCCCGAAGATTCCCCTTTGCCAAAAACTAAAATATACGAAAGCAAAGAAAGAAGAATAATTGTCAAAAGTCCCAGTCCCCAAAAAACAATTAAATGTTCTTTCTGAATCACCCGCCACCAGCTTGAGAACCGTTTTCTATTTTCCTTGCTATCGGTAAAAATTTCCCCAGTTAATTTAGTTTTCTCAGTCGAACCCAAAAGTAAGGAGCTTATCTTGGTGGTAAACCTCCCCATTCCAAAACCTTTTTCTTTTATGTAATAAGACTGGGCAAGATTTAAATTCCCTCCTGCTCCGGAATAAGCCACCGCTCCTAAAAAACTGGCCCAAACAATTCCTGCCGGAAAAAACCACCAGCCCTCGCCCTTGCCAATAAGTCCTTCTCCTAAGGAAGTCAAATCACTGCCTGCTGTAAAAACCATGACCAAAAAAAGGATAAAAGGAACTCCGGCAAGAATAATTGTCCGCTGAACTGCCTCCATGGTTTTATATAAGGTTTTGCCAACTGTTAAGACTACCCCTACCAAAACAAGGAAAAAAATTGCCAGCCATAAAGTGTTTTCAATTCCCAGTAAATGACCCAAAATCTCAGCCACCCCGGAAGAAAATCCAGGCAGGCTCCAGGGAATAAAAGTGGAAATAATAAACCAAACCGGCCAGAACCTGCTAAGCCGCCAAAAACCAACAAAAACACTCTCGCCCCAGCAAAGAGTGTAACGCATCACTTCACTGTTTAGTAAATACTGAAAACTTATCCCTAAAACCGCTCCCCAAAGCAACCCCAAACCATACTGAGAGGTTAAAAAAGGCCACATAATAAGCTCGCCACTGCCAAGAGCTAACCCAAGCAAAACAAAAGAAGGGCCAATTATTTGTGATAATTTTGGAGACTTGGGCAATTTTTTGCTCATAAAATGATCATATCAAAAAAAGATTTTTGTTGTTAATGGATTTGTCCTTGATTATAATGAAAAGCAAATGACAAAAGATAAAAAACCATTTTTAAAAAGAATTGTTCATGGGCTTGTTTCCGGAGCGGCAGACAACGACCCTTCGGGAATTTCCACCTATTCAATTGTTGGTGCATTAACTGGTTTTACTCAGCTTTGGCTAGTGATTGTCTCTACCCCCTTGCTTATCAATATTCAATCAATTTGCGCCCGATTGGGTGACGTTACCAAAAAAGGACTAGCTCACACCATTGGAGCAACTTACGGCAAAAAAATTGCTATTAGCACGCTGCTGCTGCTTATTTTGGGAAACATCACCACTCTGGGGGCCAATTTTGCCGCCGTTAATGCGGCAGTTGGACTTCTTTTTCCTGAAATTAAATCTTATTTTATACTTCCTTTAATCGCTTTGTTTGTCTGGTGGGTGATTGTTTATAAAAATTACCAAACAATCTCAAAATATTTAACCGTTTTGACAATAGTTTTTGTTGGCTATATCATTACCGGATTTTTGGTCAAACCGGACTGGTCAGAGGTTTTAAGATCTGTCCTTATCCCCCAGATTAAAATAAGCAAAGATTATTTTTTACCGGCAGTGGCTTTTTTAGGGACAACAATTACTCCATTTCTTTTCTACTGGCAGGTAACCCAAGAAACAGAAGATCATCCTAGCGTTAAAGATGCTCCTCATGAGTTTGCTCAAAACAGTTTTGGGTTTATTTTTTCAAACACAATTACTTTTTTTATTATCATCACTACGGGAACTCTTTTTTTTAACAGAGGATTGGAAATTAACACTGTCGCAGATGCAGCCAGCGCTTTAGTTCCTTTGGCAGGGCCATATGCCAAAATAATTTTTGCGATTGGGATTATTGGCTCGGGAATGCTGGCAATTCCAGTTCTTTCTGCCGTTACCGCCTACGCAGTGGCAGAAACTTTTGGCTGGAAGAAAGGACTAAACCATTCACCTAAAAAAGCCAAGGCTTTTTATACTACCTTAAGCGCTGCGTTTTTGGTTGGTCTTTCCATTGCTCTTTCAAACTATCCGGCAATGAAAGCCCTCTTTTATTCTCAAGTGATAAACGGTGTTTTGGCGCCGTTTTTGATAATTTTTATTTTACTTCTTGCCAGTAACTCTAAAGTGGTCGGTAAATATACCAGTCCTTTCTGGCAAAATGTTTTAGGCTGGGCAACGGTAGTGATAATGCTTTTTGCCGTGGTGGGGATATTTTTATAATTTCAAACGTTTCGGGCGGGATTATTTCTGTCTCTGTGCCATAATGTTGGATTTAAATTAATATATTGGCGTATTTTATCTAATTCTTCCTCATTTCTGATTATTCTTTCAAAAAAATTGCGTTGCCAGACGTGGATTTTGAATGACCCACGGGTTAGGGAAACGGGCGACCCACGGGTCGCCCCTACAATTGCATTGATTTGTTTGGTACATTCGGATTTGAATAAACCAACAATCGTTCCCAACGTCGTTGTTGTTGTAGGGGTCGGTCGTGACCGACCCGCATCAACGATATGAATAATAAAATGAATATGATTGGGCATTATTTGGAATGTGTCCAATTCCACAGGGTGATGGTTGGGTAACGATTGCCAAATATTTTTAACGATTTTGCCAACATCGTTTAAAACCATTTTTTCATTTTGTATTTCCCCAAATATACATTCTCGTTCATGCGAACAAATTGTTACAAAATACCAGCCGTCCTGAGAATAATCATAACTGGAAAGACGAATTGATTTTCTATTTTTCATTTTGAACGATTTATTGTTTTTGGGTAATCCATCATCCGGGCGACCCACGGGTCGCCCCTACAAAATCGATCATTTCCATGTTTCTGTGTAAGGGCGGGTCTTATATTCGCCCTTTCATTTTTGGGCGCATCGTGATGCGCCCCTACCCAGATTACATCATTCCGCCCATACCACCCATTCCGCCCATGCCTCCCGACATGCCCCCTGAAGCCTTGTCTTCTTTTTCAGGAATATCGGTAACCAAAACCTCTGTGGTCAAAATCATCGCTGCTACCGAAGCGGCATTCTGAAGAGCGCTTCTGGAAACTTTTACCGGATCTAAAATTCCTTCCTTTAGCATATTGCCAAACTTTCCGGTTAAAGCATTGTAACCATAGTCAGCTTCTTTTTCGAGTTTGGCTTCAATCACTTTAAGAATATAACCATCATCATCACCAGAATTTTTAGCCAGCCATCTAACCGGCTGCTGTAAAGCTTTTCCAACAATCTCAATACCAATTTTTTCTTCCGGATTATCGGTTTCGATCTTGTCTAAAGCCCTTTTGGCATGAAGAAAAGAAACTCCCCCTCCAGGAAGGACTCCTTCGGCAATAGCCGCCTTGGTTGCTTCAACCGCGTCTTTAACTCTTTCCTGTTTTTCTTTAAGCTCAAGCTCTGTAGCCGCGCCAACACTGATAACCGCTACTCCGCCGGATAATTTAGCCAGTCTTTCTTCAAGCTTTTCTTTGTCATAATCAGAATCACACTTTTCAATTACTGACTTTATCTGACCTACTCTGGCTTTAATTGCCACTTTGCTTCCTGCTCCACCAATAACTTGGCAGGAATCTTTATCGGCAATTATCTTATCCGCCTGACCCAGATCAACAGCAACATCGACCGATTCTAATTTTCTACCGGTATCTTCAGAAATTACTGTCGCTCCTGTCAAAACGGCAATATCGGCAAGTACTTCCTTTTTCCTATCACCAAATCCGGGAGCCTTTACTACCAATCCGTTGAAGGTTCCTCTTAGTTTGTTAACTACTAAAGTAGCCAGAGCCTCCCCGTCAATATCTTCGGCGATAATAACAAAATTTTTGGTAACTTTAACAACATTTTCTAAAAAGGGAAGAATCTCGGCAACGGAAGAGATTTTTTTGTCGGTAATCAGTATTTGCGGTTTATCAATTACCGCCTCCATACTCTCCGAATCGGTTACAAAATAGGGAGAAGCATAGCCTTGATCAAACTCCATCCCTTCTTTGTAGTCGATTTCCATTTCCAACCCCTTGCCCTCCTCAACGGTAATTACCCCGTCCCGACCGACTTTTTTCATTGCTTCAGCAATTCTTTCTCCAATCACTCCGTCAGCGGCGGAAATAGTTGCTACCTGAGCAACCTCACTATCACCTTTAATTGGCTTGGATAGGGATTTTAACTCTTTTACAGCAGTGTCAACCGCTTTTTCAATTCCTTTTTTAATCATCATTGGGTTAGCGCCAGCAGTAACATTTTTAAGCCCTTCTGTCACTATTGACCAAGCAAGTAAAGTAGCTGTGGTAGTCCCATCACCGGCAATATCATTAGTTTTAGAAGCCGCCTCTTTTATCAGCTGAGCGCCCATATTCTCAAACGGTTCTTCAAGATCAATCTCTTTAGCAACGGAAACTCCGTCGTGAATTACCGCAGGAGCCCCCCATTTTTTATCCAAAGCAACATTTCTTCCCCTAGGACCCAGGGTGGTTATCACCGCTCTGGCAATAATTTCGGTTCCTTTTAACAGCTTTTGTCTCGCTTCTTCACCAAAAAGTAATTGTTTAGCCATTTTTTTATATCCTCCTTAAATTAACTTATTTAATAACTGCTAGAACCTCGTCAAACTTTACAAACAGATACTCTTTATCTTCATCCTCAGGCTTATATTCAGATCCTGCCCATTTTTTAAAAACGACCCTGTCTCCCACCTTGCAGGGCGAAGAAAGTTTTGTTCCAAAATCGGTAGTTACCGTTCCACCGACAGAAATGACCCTGCCCGCTTGCGGCTTTTCCTCGTGAGACTCAGGAAGAACGATTCCCGATACAGTCATCTTTTCCTCTGACTCAGGTAAAACTAAAACAAACCCTGGAGAAGGAACAATTTTATTTACTGATTTTCCGGCCATAAAAACCTCCTTTAAATGATTAATACAAAAAACTAACTCAAAAGAGTTATCAAAAGATTTCAAAGACTGCCAACATTTTAAGAGTCAATCGTTTAATTGTCAAGAGGAAAATAATTTAGGAGAACAAAAGTTCCTGCATTTTTTCTGATAAACCTTCATTGTTTTAGATTCTTTGCTGTCAGGGTGGAAAAAGGCCTGGGTTAGGCTAATCTTTTCCCCTCTTGGCTTGCCTCTCATATAAAAGCGCTGAAAATAATAAAAAAGACGGTTTGCAAAAGAAAAAGACAAGTTAAGTTTTGGTTTTTTTTCAAAAACTCTTTTTTTCCGATAACTATTAGCAAGAAAACCAGCTATCCAACAGTTTTCGTTCCAAAATCGCTGGTAGGTTCGATTTTTATTTTTCAAGGGTTTTAAGAAAAATATCTGATAAGCGGTGAACAGACTTTGTCTCTCAAAATCTATTTTTAAGTCCGAATAGTCTAAAAAAAGATTCAAACAAAGCCTGTCTTTTGTCTTACTGCTGCCAGGACGACGAACTTTCAGTCCTAAAAATCTGCCTGCCACTGCCAATAACCCATAAACGGCAAATCTTGTCAGCCAAAGAGTTTTGGGGGCAGAAACAACAACCAGATCAATGTCATCAGCCAAAGTGGCTGTGTTTAAAGCCAGATTACCGGATAAACCAACCATCCAAACGGAAGGAATTATTGCCAATACCCTGGCTGTTTTCTTGGCTATAACTATTTTTTCTGCCGCTAATCTTTCCTTTTTTCTTCTACTTTCGATAATGGCACCTCGGCCGGGCAGGAAATAATATCCGTCTTTAAAAAAAACTTTTTTTTGCTTTTCCCAGCCAACAAGAAAGCTTGAAAGCTTTTTCTTGTCAATTTTTGAAGAGGCTATCAGTCTTTCCCAAAGCTCTTTTTCGGTTAATGGATAGTTAAAAATATCAGAATAAACAAGTGTGCGATGAGTAGCCGACAGCCAAAGACGAGTGTTTTTGTTCATTTTCAATATTATAACTTGAATTGATTTATTCCTAAAGCTCATATATAATGACCCAGCATGGCAGACAAAACGAAAAATCCAATATTAGAAGCGGAAAAAAGAAAACTGACCGGCCAAAAAGTAAAAGTTTTGCGCCGGGAAGGACTGCTTCCTGCTAATATATATGGAAAAAAGATAAAGTCTCTCTCTGTTCAGGCTGAAACAAAAGCTGTCGAGAAAATTTTTAGAGAGGCCGGCGAAACAGGCCTAGTTGACATTAAGGTAAAAGGAGAAAAAGAAGCCAGGCCGGTTTTATTTCACAATCCCCAGTTTCATCCTGTAAGCGATTCTCTTCTTCATATTGATTTTTATCAGGTTGATCTGACCCAGAAAGTTACTACCGACGTACCTATCGAAATAACCGGTCAATCTCCAGCAGTTGATCAAGGAGAAGGTATTTTGATGCAGATTCTTAATGAGGTTGAGGTTGAAGCTTTACCTGCTGACCTGCCAGAAAAATTCATCATCGACATTTCAAAACTAGGGAGCGTTGGCGATACAGTAACCATTAATAACCTAAAAACGGATGATAAGGTAAAAATAAACGCCGAAAAAGGTCAGGTTGTTGCCAAGATAACTGCCCAGCAAGAGGAAATAGAAGAAGCTGTTGTAGAAACTGAAGAAACTGTCGAAGGAGAAGGGGAAATTCCAGCCGGAGAAGAAACGGAAGAAAAACCTGCTGAAGAAAAACCTTCAGAAGGCAAGCCAAAAGAAAACACAGAGAATAAATAGCCTCAAAGTGCGGTATAATTAACCCATGAGTGACATTTTTCCTCTTTCCGAACTGACTAAAAAATCAATTACTTTAAGAAAAAAGGCTTTAAGAGCTATTTACTCATCAGGTTGTGGTCATTTGGCCGGCAGTATGTCGGCAATGGACCTTCTTATCGTTCTTTATTTTGGAGGAGTATTAAAACACGATCCCCATAACCCCGACTGGGAAAAAAGAGATCGGTTTATACTTTCCTGCGGTCATGTTTGTCCTGCTCTCTATACTGTTTTGGCAGAAGCTGGTTATTTTCGCGCGCCGGAGTTAAATAATTTAAGAAGTCTTGGCTCTCCTTTCCAAGGCCACCCGGAAAAAAATAAACTGCCTGGAATAGAAGCCACCAGTGGCTCTCTTGGTCAAGGACTATCTGTTGGAATGGGGCTAGCCCTAACTCAACCGAAAATAAATGTTTTTGTTCTCACCAGCGACGCGGAGCAACAAGAGGGACAGCTTTGGGAAGCGGCGATGGCTGGAGCTAAATTCAAACTTGGCAACCTGGTTCTGATTATCGACAATAACAAAATTCAAATTGACGGCAAGGTAGAAAAAATCATGCCTATAAAAGACTTAAAAAGAAAATATGAAGCTTTTAATTGGCAGGTTTTAGAGGTTAATGGTCACGACCTTAGAAAACTTTCGTTTATTTTCAGAAGAGCAGTCGAAGTCAAAAACCAACCGGCGGTAATTATAGCCAATACAGTTTCCGGCAAAGGAGTCCCGTTTGCAGAAGGAAAACCACAATGGCATCATAAAATATTGACGGAAAAAGAATATCAAAAAGCATTAACTAATCTTAGAGTGTAATCTCAAATGAAAACAGCCTTGGTTCACGACTATTTAATTGATTTTGGAGGAGCGGAAAGAGTTTTACTGGCTCTTAGTGAAATTTGGCCTGACGCCCCGGTATACACCGCGATCACTGACAGAGAAAAAATGGGCATTCATTGGAAAAACTTTTCCAAACTAAACATTAAAACATCCTGGTTTCAAAAACTTCCCGGATCCAGTAAACTAATTTCTCCTTTAAGATTTTTGCTCCCCTTAATTTGGGAAAGCTTTGATTTTTCAGGCTACGATTTAGTAATTACCTCTTCTTCCTGGGCGATGCCAAAAGGGATTATTACCAATCCGCAAACCAAGCATATCTGCTACTGCCATACTCCGCCTCGATTTTTATACCACTATCCGGAAGCAAGAAAGTGGACCAGGTACTGGCCGGTTAAAGTTTATGCCGCTCTGGTCAATCACCGGCTTCGCCAATACGACTTTGCCACTTCTCAGCGAGTTGACAAGTTTATCGCTAATTCAAAAAATGTTGCCGCAAGAATTAAAAAGTTTTACCGCCGGGACTCAACCGTCATCTACCCGCCAATAAATCTTCCCGCCAAGTCAAAAGTGGGCCACAAACACAAAAACTACTATCTTTTTTACAGCCGGCTAATAAGTTATAAATATCCCGACCTTGCTATCAAGACTTGTCAAAAACTGGGAAGAAAAATAATTGTCGCCGGCTCCGGACCGATGCTCCAAGAAATTCAGAAACTAGCTAAAAACCAAAAAAATACCTCTGTTTTGGGAAGAGTAACCGATAAAAAACTTTCCGATCTTTTAAAAAATTGCCGGGCGGTTATTTTGCCTTTGAAAGACGAAGATTTCGGAATTGTATACATTGAGGCTCAAGGGTATGGAAAACCAGTTATCGCTCTAAACTCCGGCGGAGGAAAAGAGGCGGTAATAAATGGAAAAACCGGAGTTCTGTTTGAAAAACTAACTGTGAACTGTTTGGCAAAAGCGATTTTAAAGTTTGAGAAAAACGAAAAAAGTTTTGATCCTAAAAAAATAAGAGCCTTCGCACAAAAGTTCTCCAAAAACAGATTTAAAAAAGAAATTAGAAAATTTACCCAAAAAACCCTTCATGCCTGAACTACCCGAAGTAGAAACAACCGCCCGAATATTAAAAACTGTCCTGGTTGGAAAAACAATTACTAGTATTGAAATATTTTCCAAAAAGCAATTTCCCAATGATCCGAAACTAATTATAGGCAGTAAAATAACTGACGTTGACAGAAGGGCAAAAATTTTGGTAATTTATCTTGATAACAACTATCTTTTAATCACTCATCTCAAACTTACCGGACAACTGGTATTTGCCGGGCCGGGCAGATCTACCCGAATAGTTTTTAGATTTGCCGACCGATCAGCTCTCTTTTTTAACGATCTTCGCAAGTTCGGCTGGATAAAAATCTTGAAAAAATCTCAATTTAATATTGACACCTTTGACAATTTAGGAATCGAGCCTCTTTCTAACAAATTTACCCAAAATGGTTTAATAAATATTTTCGGAAAAACCAGAAGAGCTGTTAAAGTGGTTTTAATGGATCAAAAGCTAATTGCCGGCATTGGCAATATATATGCAAACGAGGCTCTGTTTCTGGCTAAAATAAATCCCCAAAGACCGGCAAATTCTCTACTTGAAAAAGAGATAATTGCTTTAAAAAAAGCAATTATTAAAGTGTTAAAGGACGGGATTAAATACCAAGGAACCTCGGCTGATGATGACGCTTATATTAAACCGGACGGATCCAAGGGCAGTAATCAAAATTACCTTTTGGTTTATCAAAAAGCCGGCCAAAAATGCCCCAACTGTCAGAAAATTATTAAAAGAACCACTATTGGCGGACGAGGCACTTTTTTTTGCCCCTCCTGCCAAAAATAATCTTTCTCTGTTTCATGAAAATAAAATCAATTAGTCTTGTCAATTTTCGCAACTACAAAAAAAAGATAGCATCTTTTAACTTT
Organism: uncultured Gammaproteobacteria bacterium; assembly: GCA_964484095.1. Classification (GTDB taxonomy): domain Bacteria; phylum Patescibacteriota; class Microgenomatia; order UBA12405; family BS750m-G30; genus CAZAEB01. Next base: position 4,186 of record CAZAEB010000011.1, on the reverse strand, counting down.
ACTTCAAACTTAATTATTGGACCTAATATGAGCGGAAAAACCAATCTTTTGGAGGCAATATTTTTGCTGGCCACCTCTAAAAGTTTTAAGGCAGAAACCAATCTGCAGATAATTAACTGGGAAGAAAAGTACTGTTTGGTTGAGGCAAAACTTGGCAGTGGCCAAACGATGGAGATTAAAATTATTTCCAGTCCGGAAAGTAAGTTGGTAAAAAAAGTTTTTACCGTTGATGGAACCGCAAAAACAAGAAAAGATTTTTTGCCTCTTTTTTATGCAATTCTTTTTCGCCCCGAAGATATACGAATTCTCTCCGGATCACCTTCCCGAAGAAGAAATTTTCTAGACAACATTTTATCTCAAATTGACTGGCAGTACCGGAAAACCATCTTGGTTTACCAAAAGGCTTTAAGACAAAGAAATAAACTTTTGGAAAAAATTCGCACTGGTCAGTCTAATCTCCAAGAACTTTTTTACTGGGACAAGGCTTTGGTTAAAAACGGGCAGTATATCAACAGTCAAAGAAGAAATCTGACTGAAAAGTTTAACACTTTTTTTGAAAATCATCCTCAAAAAACAATTAATGTTTTATCAATAAAATATCTTCCCAATCTGATCAGTGAAAAAATGCTAACAATTAAAAAAAATACTGATATTAATCTTGGACACACCTCGATCGGCCCCCACAAAGACGACTACACGCTAGAAAACAGCCAGTTTAACACCAAAGATAAAAATATCGCCTTTTGGGGATCAAGAGCTCAGCAAAGAATGGCAGTTTTAGGACTAAAACTTGCCGAGCTTGATTTTATCGAAAAAGAAATCGGCAGAAAACCAATTTTGCTTCTTGACGATATTTTTTCAGAGCTGGACGAAAACCACCAAAGACTACTAACCCAAATCATAAACCACCATCAAACCATCATTACTGCTACACAAAAGCCTGATGGCCTGCCGTGGAAGCCGGAAAGTATAATCACCCTTGCTTAAAAGTTAATTTTATATCTGGAAAGAATTTGGCCTACCCCAGAACTTAGTGTTTCTGTTACCGAAGAAGGGTCTGCTCCATTCAAAATTGCATTAACAGCATCCTCATAATACTTGATAATTCCATCATTTAACCCATTGTCATGAGTAAACGAACAAAGATACCATGATTTGGCGCTGTCTGCCTGCTCTACAAAAGGAGAAAGGGTTGGATTTGATTTTAGTTTTTCTGCCAAACTAACAACCGGATATATTTCTCCAAAATCGCGAGTTTGGCTTTGAGCGGAATATAGATTTTCCATCACCTCTTTTGAAGAAAGGTACTCTAAAAATTTCCAGGCCGCTTTTTTATTGGGACTCTTTTCTGATACTCCTTCCACCCAAAACGTCCCCCAGTTTATATTTGTCAAACCAACCTTCCCTTCTTCGGCCGCCTCCCAGTCACTGCTGCCAAGTTCGGGAAGTTGAGGAACTTTAGCTATACCAAAATTTAATCCAGGATTCATTTCTTTAATGTTGAAGTACCGCCAAGAAGGTCCAAAATAAAAAGCCAGTTTACCTGAAGCAAAAGCTAAAGTAGAGTTGGGCAAAGTTGAATCCCAAACTCTATCTTGTAGATTAAAAATTGTATAAAAAGACAAAACGTCCTCAATAAGCCTTCCTGTTGGCTGGGCCGGATTAGCTCCATTTTGATAGATCATTAGTCCTAAAATATCACTCCAATGGTCAACATTACTTACCGTTCCCAAAGCCGCTCCGGCAATCTGAATTCTGCCTGATTCATCACGAACAGTAAGTTCTTTGGCGGTTTTTTTAAGACCCCACCAGGTTTTTGGAACAGTTTTGTTGGCTGAAGATAAAATATCTTTATTGTAATAAAGAGCCAGATTATCAATCATTAGAGGAATCGCATAGTAGCTGTTGCCAATTTTTAGATCTTTCGATGCAACAGGAAAATAATTATTTTCTAGCCCCAAGCTATTTACCGTATCATTGGGAACCGAAGACAAATACTCACCAAACATAGGCAGCCAGGTATTGTGAATTCTAAAAATGTCAGGTGTTTGGTCTTTGACCAAACTAGAAAGAAGTCTGGATTTGTAGTCGGTTTTTGAATGCTTTCGGTAGATTACTTTTATGTTCGGGTTTTCCTTTTCAAACCCAGCAATTACTCCTTGAATAACCGGTTCCGGTTCCCAAAGCCCCCAGTAAGTTATCGTCACCGGCTCCAAACTAGCGCCACCATCGCCTTTAAAAACAAACCTTGCCAGTAAAAAACCTACCAAAACCAAAACAATCAGTCCGGCAATGACAAAAAGAAGATTTTTTGGAAATGTTTTTTTAGGAATTTGATCTTCCGGCTCGGACGGAGAAACAGGCTCGACAAAAGCAGTTGGTGGATTTTCCTGCAAATCGGTCTCGAGTTTAGTATTATTTAACTGCATAATTTAATAATAACCTAAGGCTAAATAAATGTCCAAAAACAATAATTATAGAATATTTGCTTTCGCCTTCCTTATTGTTTTGGTTTTACTGCCTCCTGTTTTGGTAGGCGCTTTTGAATTGGCCTGGAATGAAAAAATCTATCCGGGAGTATCCGTTGCCGACGCCAGCCTTGAAGGATTAACTGAAAGTCAGGTGATAGAAAAAATTAAAAACCTAACTGGTAAAAGACCTGCTCTTGACTTGGTTTTTGAAGATCAAACCTGGAATCTTGAGTTTAACACAATCGGTCTTAAATATCATCCAGAACTTACCGCTAAAAAAGCAGTCAGTTTTGGAAGAGAAAAAGAAGGTTTTTTTGCCAATATCTATAAAAAAATCAACGCTCTTCAAAAAGGACAGCAGTTTAGTCTTGACTTTTCCTACGGCGAAAACGAACTGGATCAGTTTATCAGCACCATTTCCGGACAGATAAATCAAAAAGAAATTCCTACCAGCTTGTCTTTCATAAACGGCCAGCTGGCAATCAACGAGGGAAGACTGGGACGAAAAATTCCCAAACAAGGACTCATTAACCTGATAAAACAATCCTTGGAAAAGGCCGATTTTGAAAAAAAGATTAAAATTCCTGTTACCTACAGCGGAGATCTGCCTTCCGACAAAGAGATGGAAAAAACCATCAATAGAGCCGTAAACTTAACCAACAAATCGATCGTTCTTACCGATACAACAGTAAATTTTATCATTGAACCTGTTCAAATTATTTCTTTTCTCGATTTTAATAACGGCTGGCAAAGGCAAGAAATTGAAAAATATGCTGCCGGAATTAAAAAAAATATAGACAGTCCGGCGCAAAATGCCCACTTCCAGTTTGAAAACGACCGGGTAACCGTTTTTTCTCCTGCTAAAACAGGGACAACTTTGGATAATAATAAAACCATCGCTTTAATAATAAATAGTCTTATTGCTCTGGAAACAGGCAGACGGGAAAAAGAGATTGTCGAACTGCCAGTTGTTAAAACCGAACCGGAAATTAAAATTGAAGATAGCAACGAGCTGGGAATAAGCGCTCTAGTTGGCAAAGGAGAATCCTCCTTCCATCACTCAATTCCCTCCCGGGTTGCTAATATTAAGCTTTCCAGTAGTAAATTTAACGGAATTTTAATAAAACCAGGGGAAACTTTTTCTTTCAACAAGGCTTTAGGAGAGGTTTCCCGGCAAACCGGATATCAGGCCGCCTGGGTGATAAAAGACGGCCGAACCGTTTTGGGTGATGGCGGTGGAGTCTGCCAGGTATCAACGACATTTTTTAGAGCTGCTTTAAATTCGGGCCTGCCTATTATTGAACGACATGCCCACTCCTACCGGGTTTCATATTACGAGGAAAACTCACCTTTAGGAATTGACGCAACAGTTTTCGCCCCTTCGGTAGATTTAAAAATTAAAAACGATTATGACTGCTGGCTTTTGGTGCAAACTAAAATTGACGTGAGTAATTTATATCTTGCCTTTGAAATTTACGGCTGTCCCGATGGAAGAAAAGTAGAAATGAGCGAATCGAAAGTTTGGGGAATTTCCGCTCCTCCCCCAGACAAATATGTTGACGATCCTACTTTACCGGCAGGAAAAATAAAACAGATCGATTTTAAATCCTGGGGGGCAAAAGCCTCATTTGACTGGAAGGTGACCAAAGACGGAAAAACCCTGCACCAAAAATCATTCTACTCCAGCTACCGACCCTGGCAGGCGGTGTTTTTAA
>CAZAEB010000010.1:0-16965 GCA_964484095.1 uncultured Gammaproteobacteria bacterium | reverse complement strand
CAGTGGAGCATGTGGTTCAATTCGATATGAAGCGATGAACCTTACCTGGGCTTGACAGTCTAAGGTTTTAGCGCTCCGAAAGGAGAAAGCGATTCCAATTTATTGGAAACTTAGATCAGCTGTTGCATGGTTATCGTCAGCTCGTGACGTGAGTCGTTCGCTTAAGTGCGGTAACGAGCGCAACCCCTGCCCTGTGTTATTCGTGTCACAGGGGACTGCCCCGACACTTTGTCGGGGAGGAAGGAAGGGACGACGTTAAATCAGCATGACGCTTATGTCCAGGGCTACACACATCCTACAATGGCCATTACAATGGGTTGCCAAACCGCGAGGTGGAGCTAATCCCATCAAAAGTGGTCTCAGTTGGGATTGCAGGCTGCAACTCGCCTGCATGAACCTGGAATTGGTAGTAATCGCAAATCATCAGGTTGCGGTGAATACGTTCTCGCCTCTTGTACACACTGCCCGTCAAGTCAGCAAAGTCAACAACACCTAAAAACTTTTTGGCCTCGTGCCCGAGAGACTAGGGTGGGGTTAGCGATGAGGGCTAAGTCGTAAACATGTTGCGACCTATACTGGAGACGGTATAGAAAAATTTGGCTGTATCGGTGAAACCTAAAGCTAATTTCTGCTATAATTAGACATGGCAATACCGAGGGAACCCCAAAGTCTTGGGGACTCCGTAGAGACTACACGCCAACTCCCAAAACAGATAACCAAAGCTTATATGCTTGGGCTTTTGCACGATGCAACTGAGCGAAAGACTACTTATAGAATAGGCCAGAAAAACAAACAGCTTATTCAAAGCGTAGCCAAATTTATTAAAAAGTTTGGTTGCGGTGCTTGGATATACAAGGAAGGAAAAGACAGAGATATGTATATTTTAGAATTTTCAAAATCCTTTCTAGTCAATACCAAGATAAAGTCGCTCAAGAATAAAATCGATTTTGTAAGCGCAAAGTCATATAAAAGGTTTGCCAAGATCATCGGATCTTGCCATCCTGAAAAAAGTTACCTGTTGGGGATGAAGATATAGTCCATACCTATTCGAAAGATTAGGAATAATATGAACAAGGTATCCGTTCTGGAAGGAGCGGATGGATCACCTCCTTTCTAAAGGAAAAAACTCAACTGCTTTGCAGTAGAGTTCATACTCTCCTGTTGCAAGCAATCTGAACTTAAGATATTTTCTTCTAATGAAATCAAAAGGAAAATACTACAATCTCGACGCCAATAAAATTCCCAAACATGTTGCTATTATTATGGACGGCAATCGTCGCTGGGCAGCCAAAAAAGGCCTTTCCTCGGTCAAGGGTCATGAAGCAGGATCTAATAACTTAGATAAAGTTGTTGAACACTGCAAAAATTTAGGAATTAAACACTTCACAGTCTATGCTCTCTCAACAGAAAATTGGCACAAAAGGGCCAAAAGTGAAGTAATGGGTATTTTTGGTCTAATTATCAAAATCGTCAAAGAAAAAAAGGAAGATTATCAAAAAAGAAGGATAAAATTCTTTGTTTTAGGAAACTTCCAAGCCTTTCCGCTTAAAGTTAAAAGAGCAATTAGCGAGATTCTTAAAATTGTTAAAAAAAATGAACTGATCAAGTTTAATGTTGCTCTAAACTACGGCGGGCGTGATGAGATTATTATGGCAATCAAGAAAATTGTTAAAGACGGTGTTCCTGCCTCAAGAATAAACGAAAAACTTATCTCTAAATATTTATACACCAATGGCCAACCAGATCCGGATCTATTAATTAGAACCGGTGGAGAGGTGAGAATTTCCAACTTCCTTCTTTGGCAGCTCTCTTATTCGGAACTCTACTTTACCAACACTCTCTGGCCGGACTTTGGTCCCAAAAACCTAGAAAAAGCCATTTTTGAGTATCAAAATAGAGATAGAAGATTCGGCGGAGATACAAAATCTACAAAATAGCGATCCCAAAAATTGTTTCGATAATTTTTATTATCCAGTAAGCGGCAAAAACAACGATAAAACCAACCACTCCAAAAAGGATTTTGCTCGTCCCTTCTTTCACTCCGTCAGGATTACCCCCGGAAAGCATCAAGGTTAATCCTCCGTAAATAATCATTCCAAACATTAAAATTCCCGCCAAAGGAAGAAGATAATCAAAAAGACTAGTAATAACATCACCTATTGTCCCTCCCGCAAACTTAAACCCCAAAGAAGAGTCATATCCTGGCAGTTTTACATCATTTGCGTATACTCTGATCATTTTGTTAGTCCGGGAAGATGTAATATGTCAACACCAATAAAACTAAGTAAGAAAAGAGAAAAAATTACAAACACCAACCCTGTTATCGCGCTGGTAATTAGTTCTTTTCCCACCTTTACTTTGTCAGGATTTCCCCCGGAAGTAATTATCTGAATTGCCCCAAAACCAATAATTAGTAAAGCAATTCCACCAACAACCCCGATAATATTTTGAAAAAACCAACCAATAAAAGCCGTAGTATCGCCAATCGGGATACATCCCAAAGCAGTATTAATTCCGGTATCCCCAGAGCAAAATATGTCTTCTGCAGCAAAAACTGGTTTTACCAGCATTAATTTAGACATAGCACATTTTAACAAAAATTTATCTAACTAGCTTTCTTAACTAGATAATCGATAATTTCTCCGGCGATATCTTTGCCGGTTCTTTTTTCCATTGTATAAAATTCCGGCGACTGATTAACCTCAATTATCGCTGGTTTTCCACTTCTTTGGTCAATCACCGCATCAATACCGGCAACCTCAACTCCTAAAGTTTCGGCCGCACTCTGGGCAAGTCTAGCAATCGGCTCTGGAATTTTCTCCAAAAGCTCTGAAGCGCCTAAAGAACGGTTCAAGATCAGTTTGTCTTCTTTTTTCTGCCTTTTAAATCCGGCAATTAACTTATAGCCAACTAAAAATAGCCGGTAATCGCCATCATTGGGAAGGTATTCTTGAACTAAAAAATCGGCATTTTCTCGACCAAGTAGAGCCTTGTCCAAATCAGCTGTTGTTTTTATTAAAAAAGTTGATGTTCCGTGGCGGCCGCTAGTAGCCTTAACTACTACCGGTTTTTCCCACTCTCCAACAATCTCTCTTAAGCGATTGGTATTACCGATATAAAAAGTCTTTGCATAACTGATTCCTGCCTTTAAAAGAGTAGCTGCCTCATTAGATTTTTTCTTTCTCATTGCCCCACCCAAACGAGAAAGGTACTGATCGACAAAAGCAATATTGTGTTCTTTTGCATATTCTAAAAGTAAAGGCAAGGTTTCATTTCTATCACCAACGTTGCGAAAGTAGAAGATATCAAATTCAGAAAGAGACCTGCCATCAAACGACATCTGCCAACTGCCCACCTCGCCCAAGAACTCCACCTGAGAATAATGAATAGGAATAAACTCAACTCCCTTTTTTTTCGCCGATTCTAAAAACCTGTCTCCCGATTCGGTCCAAGCGGTATAAAAATAGCCAATTTTCATTTTTTCCCTTCTTTTTTTAATTATTTTAAACTAGTACTAACCGGTTCTGGTCTAACTAAAAATCCACCCATGTCCTGGCGACCAATTAACATTGAGGTGTGCAAATGTTTTCTTCCGGCTATATTAGCAGTGGTTTTAATTTTTTTACCCTTAAGCCAAAAGGTTATCTCAATTACTGGTCGCTCATTCATTCTTCCCAAAGAAGATCGGTAATGACGATTAAAAAGAACATTTTCAGAATCCAGTAAACCTAAAGACTCGGCAACGGTTCTATCAATTGAGCTTCTCATTGCTCCTGTATCAATTTTAGCCAAAACCTCCTGTCTTTTCCCATCCGCTCCCTTAACCTTAACCGATTCTAGTACCTCGATAATTTTTATTCCCTCTTCAATCTTGACCTTATCAACAAAGCTTTCCGCAAAAAGAGCCTTGGCAACCCTAATCCCATGATCTACATTTCGCAGGCCTATCCCTTCAACCTTTTCCAATCTATCTTTAAGTCCGGCCTGATTACATATTTGAATTGACAAACCCGGTCTGGCATTGAGCTCAATAACCAAAGGACCCTTTTCTTTGTCCAAAAGAAAATCAATCCCAAAAAAATTTAGCCCCGGAACAGTTAAAGCGCACTTAATCGACCCTTCTAAAATCTTATCCCACATTGGCACCCTAATTCCATTTACCTTTACTAACTTTTTTCGACGTAGATCAAGAATCTTAAAAATCTGTTCCTCTTTTGGATTTTTTCTGCCTCCGTAGGTAGTAATCCCTGTGGCCATATCAATCCCCAGCCCAATCGCCCCCTGCTGCAAGTTAGCCTTGCCGTTTGATTCCTCGGTTGGAATACGAAGCATTGCCATTACAGGAATTTTATTGTAAACGACCACTCTCACATCAGGGGTTCCCGATTTAGTAAACCGCAAAAATTTAGGATGAATTTTAACTCTTTCCTCGATCAATACCTTGTCATTAATTACCCCCAAACTATATCTTCCCTGAAGAATATCAAGACAATGAAAACGAAAATCAGAAACGGAAACTTTGCGGCCATCTACCAAAAACCACTCACCGGCCCACTTAGCCTTTCTTTTAACAATCCAGATTCCGTCTCCCCCGGAACCTTTTGCCGGCTTAATTACAAATCCACTCTCAATTTTCTCCCAAGAAAATCTTTCTATCTGTTTAAAATTTTTCAAAACTCCAATTAGTTTTGGAACCGGCGCTCCTGCTTCCTGTAAAACTTTTTTAGTCCAAATTTTTGAGTTGGCAATAGACCGACCTCGAGAAGAATTAGCACGAAGATAAAACTTGGCCCGAGCATTTTTAGTCAAAACATCACGGTTTTTCATATCATTTAGGAAGTTCTTTTTCTAAGAATAGATTTAAAACGCTGATATTCAGAAAATCTCCAGCCGCCGTAGCGACCGATAAATATATTTAGAGCTAAAACCGCCAGAAATGAAATCTCGGGATTGAGCAATACCAACTTTTGTAAGTACTCCCAACTCATTAAAGAAGCTCCCAGAATAGAAACCACCAAAGTTCCTATTGTTAAGCTGACGGCGCTTTTTTTGCTTTTTCCCACCTGAACCCTAGTAAATTCTTCGGAAAGAAGAATCAAAAATAATATTGGGAAAATGGATATTTGGGTAAGGTCTAAAAGCCCTAACGAAGGGGCAAGAGCAAGCAAGCCAAAAGCGATCAGGGAAACTATCATTAAAGTGATTGCTCTTCTTGGCCAATAATACAATTTTGCTCTTCTTAGGATTTTTCCGCTAAGCAAAGTAGCAATTAAAATTACCGCAAAAAGAATCAGCCCTCCGGCAATTCCGGTTGCCAAAAAAGTAACCGCAATCATCGCCGGCATAAAAGTACTAAACCCGGATAAACCGACAAAATACTGCAAAACCCCAACTAAAGCGCCGATTAAAGGAAGAAGTAAAATTAAAACAATTGTGTTTGCTGGTACTCCCCGATCAACTGCATAGCGAACAGAATGTTTTAAAAAGTTATCAAAAGACAGGGGTTTTATAACTTGCTCATCTAAAACAGCCACCAGCTTTCCTTTAACCTCTTCACTTTTAGGCTCGGTTATCTTTTCTTTGATCTCAATTGTAGGAACTGGTGAAGGAACATCTTCTAAAACAGGAGTAATCGTTACTGCTCCTACTGGAGCAGAAAGAGTAAATAAAAACAGAAATAAAAAAGCAATGATTTTTTTCATAGTTTGTGTCTCCTTAATTGTAATAGAAATAAAAGAAAGAAAAAACAGTAATAAACTAATACAAAAGCTATCGACTGTCGGATTATACCGAATTGAGCTAGATTTATCCATTATTAGTAAAAAAAACTAAATAGAGGAAATTTTGTAGAATTTTGGTATAATCACTTTAAATGGTGGAAGCAAACGAAGTACCAATTGAAGAAAGGTCTCAGGCAGGAGAAACGCCCAGACAGGTAATTGAAAGCTTTGTCACGTCTGAAGAGGATAATGTCGAGGCTATGATAACTTATGATCGGGCTGTTCGTGTTCTGAAAGCTGCGGCTGTTACCTCATCTGCACACTCAACCTCAGAGTTTTGGGAAAAACAGTTGGGAAAACTGTCTGATATTGCAACTGAGCCTGATTTTGACGAAGCTAACCTTGACCAAGTATCAATGGCAGCTGATGTTTTCCATTACCTACAAGAGCAAGCAATTATAAGAGAAGGGAATATCCTCAAAGAAACAATGAAACAACCAGAAGCATCAACATATGAAGTTTTTGTCAATTCCGAATTCCTTCAACAACCTATTTCGCTACAAGTAGATACTTTTCCCCCTATGTGGTTTAAAAAATTAACCTCTGAAAAACAACACGAAATCAGAGTAAGAATAAGGTTGGCAAATGGCGCTTTTATCAAAAGACAAGTTGCCGATATTGATGGTGATAAGGCTAAAGAAAACCAATATCTAACCCTTACAGAAAGAGAGTTTGCTCTTCTTTACGAAGGAATGCCAGGGGTAAAAGAGACCATGGAAATTTATATGAAAACCCTTTTCGAATCCTATCAAGATAACGGAGCAAATTTATTAAAAATAAAAAATGTAGAGGTTCTCGTTAAATCAATAAATTATAAAAAGAAAAATGATGTTTATCTAGCTACTGTCATTTACCCGGAGAATGAGGAGGATAGAGAAATTGAAGTAGAGAAAGGAACCAAAGTTGGAGACCGAGTTAAGACAATTGATGAAAACATTCTCGATTCTCTTAATGATTTCCAAACTTTTCAAGAAAAATTGATTAAACAGCTATCAGAAGATTTAGATATAGAAGAGCTAGATGCAAAAGCAGCTGTAGCTGTTGCTTGGAACTTATTATTCATTGGAAATGTTGTTGAATCAGCAGACACTGAAAGAAATGTTGACCCGTCCGGTGTATATGGGGAACAAATAAGAGCTTTTATGCATCCCCTGGTCAAGGCCTTAAAAAAATTTAAAGCGTTTGGCGACAAAAGAGAAGAAGACCAGCTCAGTGTTGGTACGGAAGAGGGCTGGGGAGGAGTTATTGGAGACTGGATAACCGGCAGGAATATAAAGGATCCTGTCTTTGCAGGTAAATTAAGGAAAAGAGAAATTAAGCCCTTCCCTGAAAGAATGTTTATTAGCTTTCCGGAGCTTATTACTGTTGAAGCTGAGGTTGGAAAAGAAAAAGTGAAAATGTCTATGGCTGAAGCGTTAATTGAGGGGCACAAAATTATTTGCAAAGTTTCTGATTCGGATCTTTTTGGAAAATACAGCGATGCTTGGGATAGTTGTTGGAAAGCATATAATTATGCTATTGGAAAAGTGCCTTTGGATTTTCGAGAGGGTGGCAAGTGGGTTCGTGAACTAGTTGATGCTCGAGCCAAAATTGTTGGCATTAATACCGTGGGATCAGATGGTAAAAAAACATATCCACTTAGAAAATATTGTCAGAGCCCGGAATTCCATCTTTGGGTTTTAGCTAACTCTATAGGTTTAATGTCAGGAACTTCTGAAATCATTCTAAGCCTTCCTTTTGACGATGATGCTTATGATACTGTGGTAGACCAACTCTTAAAGCATCCTCGACTGATGCCAACCCGCGAAGACCGAGAATTTGTTAAAAAAGAAGTACATGCTCATGGATTCGTAAAAGGAAAAATAGAACGTACCAAAATTAGGTGGCAAGCCACTAGAGAAGCTTCTCGGGAGAGATAATAGTCCTACTCGCCCGTTCTTGCCCTACCAAAAACTTTTAATACATTGCCAATTCTTTTAGCTACTTCCTGGGATGAAGTTGGACCCGTACCTATACCCTTAGCTTGTAAATCTACGGCTGCCTTGTGGGTTTTGTCTGCATAATCCACACCACTTTGAATTCCATATTGCCCCGCATATTTCCCCATAGACGCGGCCGGGGACAGAGTGGCCCCTATCATTCCGCCAATCCCGGAGTCTTTTATGCCAAATGCATTCCTAACGATATCCGGTATACCAGGCAAAATAAACAACATCCCAATACCAATTATTCCTCTTACAAATCCACCCGCAATTACCCCGGAAAGAGCATCAAAAACCGGCAAATCAGGCGGACCCATTAAAGGGGGATACCACAAACTTCCGAGCGCGGGAAAAGAAGCAATCGCTGTTCCCAAAACCATTACTAAGATTACCGCTGGAAAAACCAATAGGTTTGCCGCCAAAGTCTTAAACCAATTTCCAAAACCCATCGGAGAAGATGGCATTGCCCCTACGGCAATTAAAACCGGACTAAAAATTATCTGAAGTATGATATTGATGTATGTTTTGATTAAAGCGATAAGAAGCTTAAAAAACAAAAATATTGCAATAATTACCCATATTAATGCAAATAAAATTGATCCTATCCCAGCGCTTACCGCCCCACCTAACGGAGCAATCACTACTCCAATAACCGCTCCTAATAAAGTAAAAAGAGGCCAACCCATAAACAAAGTTCCCATTATTGTAAAGAAGCCTCCTTTCATCGCCATAAACTGCCCCACACTTTTGCTTATTAATAAAGGACCGCCTGCTCCGGAATTTCTCAAGACAGATATTGCTAGACCTATCACTATATACATCAAATCAATCATAAACCCGGCAATAGCATACGAAAAAGTAATAAGAATCAAAACTCCAATCATTCTGGGAAGCGCGCTTTCTATTGTTAACACTGCTTGGGGAGAAATTTTTACCCTAAACATAATCATCAAACCGGCAACAACAAATATGAGAGCAAAAATTGCATAAGCAACATTTCTAAATGCCCTCCATAAAGGCAAAATTGGCTTCAAACCAGAAAACCCCACTCCTTCTGCAGCATAAACAGAAGTGCCTCCAAAGTTTTTAAGCGTATCATAGGCATAATAGACACCGGAAGCCGGAGGCGTAGAAATAACAGAGGCAATCATGTTTCCCGTAGATCCGAGAACTCCACCGGTAAAATACCAATCCCCTGGTGGCATCGGTATTGCTCCCAAGGGCAAATCTTGAAAAGTACTTGCGGGCAAATCAATCTCTTCCGGAAGACCAATAGTCACTTTTAAAAGCCCGTATATTATTCCCTCAATAACCCCGTTTTCCCCGATCAGCCAAGAAAATAAATTTCCTGCCGGGTCTTGAATAAACTCTTTAACTGATAAAAATGTTTCTTTAAGACCTAAAACTTCGCCTTGAGAAGAATAGCTTTGCTGTGAATTATATGTTGATTCCGAGGACTGGGCAAAAACCCGGCTCTTGGAAATAGTAAAAAGAAAAAAAGCTACGGCAACAATGACAAAAAAATATTTCTTCATCTTCCTAATTAAATCTCAACTAAAGTTAAAAGTCAATTTAATCTCTGGACGGCAGTAAATAATGAATCGTCTGGTCATGAGCTTTTTTAACCCCCTTTTGGCCAAAGATATCCAAAGCCGTATCGAAAACACTGCTATCTCTTCCACTGGCCTCAAAAGTATCTTGAGTTTCTCCATGCTTAAACATATATTTATCTTCCGAACCCGGCGGAGCAATCGTTCGATAAATATTTTCCCGTTGAATTTTTTCATCGGGAAAAGTATAAGGAACACTGGTTACCGGAGTAAAAACAAACTCTACCGACTTACAAACTCCAAACCCCAAACCAATCTGTTCTAAAAAGCCTTCCAAACTAAGTCCGTGATCCATGGGAATTCTAGTTACCCCGGAAGTATCTCTTCCTTCATACTCCATCGGCTCGCCGCTATTATCTCTAGGAACACAAAGCGGCGGTTCCGGAGGTTCTAGCGGTGTCCCCGAACCGGAACAAGTACCGTTTCCCCTCGCATCAAAAACAATCGTGCAAGAAGCTCCATCAGAAAGTTTTGGACTGACATCATGATTGGTAACCTGAGCGCTGATGGTATACGAAGATGGTTTTTCCCCTCCAACGTTAGCATTATAATAGTAAGTTAAACCCCTGCCAACAGCATTAATTCCTAAAAACTGGCCATTGGCCTCTACCCAAACGTGACCATAGTAACCAGCATCAACAACCAAAGTGCAACCTACCTGCCAAGAAGTAGCTGAGCAAGAAAAACTGGCAATACTGACGAAATCTCCCGACTCACCTTGCGGGGCGGCAATTACCGGCCCGTTGCTTTTTTCTGAGCTTGGATTAGCAAAAGCTATTCCGGTAGAATCAACCCCTTTGGGACTAAAATATCCTCCCACCTGAACCCCATTCGTCGAGGCCTGCATATACGATTCAGGAACGGAAATCTTAATTGAGTCTTCGGTAGTAAACCAGTTTCTAGTATTGTTTTGGCAAACCTCAAAAGTTATTTCTCCCTGCGATTCCTCAGCCTTATCTTTATTTTTTATCCCCGGAGGAATAAGCAGAGAGTTGGCCACCTTTAAATTCTCGGCAATTTTGTCATTTTGACTGATGTTAAAATCCAAAGCCCTGACAACAGCGCTGACCGCCTCGTCAAAGTTGTCCCAGCAAACTGTTTTTTCAGCGATAAAAGACCGGCCATGAGCAGAACCAATTCTTTGTGATTCTCCGCCAATAGGAGATCCGGAAAGACCTACCAGATCGTAATCTTCATAATTTACCACCACCCACTGTCCGTTTATCTTAATAATCAAATACTGCTTGCCGGTTTTGTCATCCATAAAAAGAAAAGTCATCGAGCTTATCAGTCCGGAGAGTTCTACGTCTCCATGAATTCTTGCTTCCAAAGCGGTAATAAAACCAGCCGCAGCTGCTAGTCTTTGATCTATCGGTAAAGAAGGGTCCAGGCCAACCTCAGGAATAATAAATCTTTTCCCGGAAAGATCTACTCCCAAGTTTAAAAGAGCATTTTTAAAACTATTAAACTGGTTTATAAAATCATCAACTGCCGCTCCAATATCACCGGTAAAATGAGAATAAATACTCACCGACCAAACGGGAATTTCATTTAAACAGCTTGCTCGCCCGGCGCTGGCGCAACTGGCTTGAACCTGGCGCAAAAACTCCACATATTCAATCATCTGGCCGCCAAAAGGATTACTGCCTGTGGGGTTGGTAGTATTAAAGTTTGTTGAAGCAATTGGCACCTGAAAACCGGCATTTAAGGCGCTAATCAATATCTGGGCATAGTTTTCCGGACTGCCATAATGATAGTTATATTCGGTAAAAAGACTAATTTCTCCCATGGTGATCTGGGAAAGATAGCCAACCCAAAAATCATTAAACTGCTGTGGGGTGGTTGCCGACCAATCTTCCGGCTGCCAAATAATGTTTCCTATCCCATACTTTTGCGCCGCGTTCTCGATAAGTGAAACAAGATTCGGATAAAGCCGAAGCTCGCCACTGGTAAGCCTGACCGTTACTGTTGCATTGGGGTTTTGGTTAGCAATCAGCTCAAAGGCTTTATCATTAAAAGACCCATCGGGATTAAAAAAATTATTGACAATGTTATATCCCAAACTCTGGGCAAAAACAGTTTTTGAAAAAAATAAAATAAATGCGATAAAAAACAAAAACGTTTTTTTAATCATCAATAATTAAGGCATGCTAAATTCAGTAACATTCACGCCGGTAAAATTCTTGATGAAAAGAAGAATAAACCAAGCAATAATGGCAAATACCAAACCAAAAACTGCGTGAGTAAAAGTGTTTTTTGCTTTGGCAATTCCTTCTTTTTCTCCCCCGGCAGTAATCAGTTGAAAACCGCCGGCAATAATCATTACCACCACTGCCAAACCCGCTAAAGGCAAAATTACCCTCAATAGATTGGCAATAAGATCCTCGATACCTCTTAGGGTGGCAACTCCATCAACAACCGACCCACTATCCCACGCGGAAGGAGCTGCCGCCAATAAACCAATTTTCTTTTTATTAAAAGCCATTAAGATAGTTTAAGCGCCTGGCACAAACGACGGAATGGAAAGATTCTGGATATTAACTCCAAAAACCACCTCGATTAACTTGGCAATCGCAAAGGCAACAAACACAATCACCAGTCCAATCAAAGCCTGAGTTACCTGTTCTCTGGCTTCTTTTACCTTCGCTTCATCTCCCTGGGAGGTAATCCATTTAATACCGCCCATTACCAAGATGAAGAAAAATACCAAGGCGGCAATTAGCAAAGCTAAATTAACTAATCCTCCCACCAAACTAGCAGCAGTTATTTTATCCAAATCCACATAATCACCTGTGGGAGCAATCGGAACTAATTCTTCAGCAGCTAAAACCTGTTTTACTAAAAAATTCATTTTTTCTTTTTCACCTCCTCTCTTCTTGTAATCTAAGATAAACTTTTAATTATCAATCTAATAATACTCAAAAACTTTCAGGTTGGCAACAATCTTGCCTTTTTAAGAAACCAATTGGGGCAGAGGAATCTCTAAAGTCTCCATCCAGGTTAAGCCAAAAATCACTCCGATTATTTTTAATATCAAAAAAACTAAAAACACAATCACCAGTCCAATCAAAGCCTGAGTTACCTGTTCTCTGGCTTCTTTTACCTTCGCTTCATCTCCCTGGGAGGTAATCCATTTAATACCGCCAAGCAAAAAGTGAAAAACAAAGGCAATTATTCCAATTAAAATAAGAACTTCGATAAATGTTCTCAAAACCGAGCCAAAAGCATCGGAGATTTTGTCAACCCCGGTGCCTTTCAAAAAACCGGTTAAAACTGGATTTTCTAATTTTTCCATTATTTAGGCGCTAAATTTCTAATCGTTTCTTCAAGATTAAGAAAATCAATTCCTCCTAATATATAGCCAAACAAATTTATCAAAACAACGGCAATTAAAATTATAAACAATCCCAAAATAGAGTTAACCAGCTTATCCTGAGCCTCTTTTAGTTTTCCTGATTCTCCGGATGAAGAAATCCACGCATAGCCGGCCAAAATTACCTGAATAATAAAATAAATGACTCCGACAATAGTCAAAAATCCAATCACTCCAGATAATAAAACGGCAAATTTTCCAGGAGCATCTATACCGGTAACATCACCAATCGCTCCTTCTCCCTTGAGAGGAGCGTATGTCACTGTGGCTGCATAAATTTTCTCAGTAATCATTTTTACGGCGTATATAACTTTGGTTGTAAAATCGCTGTAGCGTCACCGAAAACCAGTAATCCAATAACTCCGGCAAGAATAAATGCTCCTCCGGCAACTAAAAGACCAATAAGGCTCTGCCAAATCTTTGCAAACGCCTGCTCGACCTTTTGGACATCACCATTGGCAGAAATAAACATATAGCCGGCTAAAATAAAGTTAACCAAGGCAAATATTCCCGCGCCAACAATCATTAATTTCATAATATTGTTTAAAAAAGTAAAAAGTCCCTGAGGGGAGGAATCATAATTTTTGATTGCCTCTGGCGGCTTAATGGTGCCAAATATCCCTGCCGATAATAACTTAATTCTTTTTTTCATAGTCCTGAATTGAAAATATCAACTCCGGTAACCACCTCAACAATTTTAACAATAAACCAGCTAAGAACAACTACCGCAAAACCAACTACTGCCATCGTTACTGCTTTGCCCCCTTTTTCCAGCTTTTCCGAATTCCCGCTTCCTGCCCCCATAATAATGGTAACCCCTCCGAAAATCAAGAAAAATAGGATCAATATTCCGGCAATATAATATATATTGTTGATTAATACCGAGATAAGACTACCTAAATCGGGAAAAACAGAAGAAACACCATACTCATCACCAATATTTATTGCCTGTACTTGAAAACTCATTTGCTTAAAATTATACATTAAACACCAATGGATTAAAAATACTTACCGGCAGTTTTGTTATAATTATTTTATGGCTAGTCCGGTCAAAACAAGAGAAACTTATTCAAACGTCAGTAAAAAACCCTTGGTTAACCGAATACTGGCTCTGAACGCATATTTAAAAACCCTATCGCCCCAGCAAAAAAGCGACCCGGAAATTCTCAATGAAGTTAATGGCATTGTTAATGATCTTACCGCTATTGTTGGCTTGCCTGTAAAAAACGACAATTCTCCAATAGTTTTTTCAATAGAAAACCCGGATGAATTCTTCGAAGCTCTGGCCCAAATGGCAGAAAGTGTTCTTCCTGACCAAGAAATTGTCCACGGAGAAATTCCAACAAACCTTTCTGAACTGATAGAGCAGATGGAAACCCAAATTGAAGCTGAAAAAGCGGCAAAAGCTTTAGTCAGCAAAACAGGAATTAGTATCAGTGAGGCCAGAAAAACTGTTAATCAGTTTATTCGAGAACAAATTTCATCGATAGAAACGGCCGTAAGTGAATCAACAGAAATATCCTCTGTAGAAAAAAGGGATTTTAACCCCATTGTCAAAAAAGCTGTCCCCGTGTTAATCCATCAGTCGATTTCAGGAGAAACCAGCAAACCAGCTACTACCCCCAGCGCAATTTTAAGTCAAGTAGAGGAAGCTAATAAAAAAGGTAAAAATGCAACACCTCCCGTACTTATAGCGCTGAGGGAAAAGCAAGGATTATTAACCAATGTCTTTGGAAAATTTGCCTCGATTTCTACTAGGGCAAAGGTGGAAGTTGTTAGGGCCGAATCAACAATAATAGTTGACAGGCTACTAAGCAATCAGCCCGATGAAGTTAAAGCTAAGGTTGTTAACCAGACAACCGCCTCTCTTGTCAATACCGCTAGAGTCAACCCACCAACAACCTCCCAAGAAGCTACTGTCGTCTTTTCAGAAACAGTAGCCGCCTCAGTAAAAAAAGTGGATCCTTCTGTTGTTGTCAGTAAAAAAGCAGTGGCCTTGATAATTAAAGAAATTCCCGAAGCGCTTTTTAAAACTTTAAACGAAATTGCCAGCCAACCCCCAGAAATTACCAGGGAAATCGCCCGTGAAGAACTTATCTCAAGCTATGCGCAAATTAGCGGAGATGAAAAAGTCGGCAAAACCCTAGCTCAAGCAGACATAATTTTAATGGATGTTTTTGGCAATAGCAGTCCGGTTAAACCGACAATATTGATTTCTAGAGATGCGCTAGAGCCGGCTATTATAAAACACTTTCCGGAAATTCCCACCCAGGCGTGGATTTCTTTGGCAGAAATTGAACAAAATGTTCCTGCTGATCTTTTTAATACCTGGTTTGAAGGAATTTCCAAAAGCGAAAGAAGAAGAGAGATTATTGCTATTCAAGCCTCTCCCGACCAAGAAATTATTCCTCTGGCTAATTATAATCCGGAAAAATTTAACTCTCTTTCCATTTTAGAAAGCGATCCAGAGGCCAGTGAACTTTTTTCAAGCCAAGATCTTCCTCAAACTGGCGATGTACAAAACAGGATTAATTTTATTAGAAATCTATTTAAGGTTTGGCGAGAGCAAGAACAGGTCGGGTCCGTCCCCACAACTAGCTACCAAACAGTAGAAACTATTTCTCAGCCAACCCCCTCCTGGTTTTCAAACTCTCCCATCGGTCAGGGCCTAAGAAAAATCGGCGGGTTTATAAAAGATAAAATTTTTAATAAAGTTGGCAAGGGAATTTTAAAAAAAATTGGTTCCACTGCGGTCGGTCAAGCAGCAAAAGGTCTGCTGACAAAACTAGGCGCTGCCGCTCTTGGGGCAATTTCAGGAATTGCCAGCTTTGGACTGACTCTAATCCCTGTCGCCTTAGGCTTTCTTAAAAAGCTTGCAGAAAAATTAGGAATCAAACTTCCCAGCGTTATCGATTTTGCTAAAAAGATTTTAGGGGTTAATCGCAAGGGAATCACCGGAGCCGCTGAAGCCGGCGGTAAAATTCTTGCCGGCATAACCTTGGGGAGTGTAGCCATCCCGCTAGGAGCGATTATAATCGGTGTTTTTTCTGTTCTCGCTTTTCTTTCTCTTTTAATTCCCATTATTAGCGGCAG
Organism: uncultured Gammaproteobacteria bacterium; assembly: GCA_964484095.1. GTDB lineage: Bacteria > Patescibacteriota > Microgenomatia > UBA12405 > BS750m-G30 > CAZAEB01. The sequence continues at coordinate 1,127 of CAZAEB010000010.1, read as the reverse complement.
CGCTCTCGTTCAATCAGAACTTGGCGGACCCGGAAGGGGAACGGAAAGCGGTATCCAAGGAGATATCGTCGACCCGGAAGGAAACCATCTGGCTGACCAAACTGAGTTGGCCATGAAAGAATGCGGAATAGGTGATGTTACCGAAGAAAATTGCACAAACGAAAATAAAAAAATCTGGAGAAACTGTCTTATCGAAAAAGGTATTCCTGAAACAAAAGTAAATAAAATCATATACGAGTTTTGCTATTCAGCAGAAAATTTCGAAACCCTCCAATGTGTCGGTTTTAAAAAAGCAGTTGAGCCTAAATTTCCTGGCGGTAATAACGCATGCTGGTTTGCCACCTCAGCAAACACCCAGGCTCAATTTATTCCCAAACAAGCGGGTAGTATTCAAATCGGAGATAATGCTGTTTGGGATAGCGGTTGTTGTAATCGATGTAACCTGAGTAATCTTGATTGCTGCGGACATATTGGAGTAATTAGTAAAATCGAACAAGGCGAGGGAATTACCTATATCTATGTTACTTCTGCGCAAGGAGGAACGGGAACTGTCAATACAATTAGAATTAATATCGACAATCCAACAGTAATTATCAGATATTAATATAATGTATACTTAAAAAAATGGCTGAATATATCAAAAAATACTGGTTTTTAATCCTGCTTGCTTTTGCCGCCAGCGTACTGGGACTAACCAAAATTCTCTTCCCAGTCGATCAAGATATTCCCATTGTTTCCAACATCACTCCAAAACCAAACAGCGTTCTTGGAAAACAGATAGATAAAATTGAAATAGAACTGGACAGAGATATAACCGACCAAGAAGAGTTTTTTTCTTTATATGTCGTTCCTGAGCTATCGCTTGGTAAAACTATTTTAAACCAAAAACTGGTCTTTGATATCTCTAAACCACTTAAACCAATGCAAAAATACTTATTAGAACTGAGATATAAAAATATCACTATTTATAGCTGGTCGTACAAAACCGATGTTTTAGAAACGCCGCCAGCCGAACCTTCCGGTTCTATGGTAAACGAACTAGGAGACCCAAATGCAATTGATAAAATTACCAAAAGTGTGACCGAAAGATACCCACTGATAAAATACGTCCCTTTTGAAAATGAAAA
>CAZAEB010000009.1:0-20569 GCA_964484095.1 uncultured Gammaproteobacteria bacterium | reverse complement strand
TTAAAATTGCTGTATCCCACTCATGTCCGGTAACATTCCAGTAAATTTCATCATAGTCATCATATTGGAGCAGAATCCCTTTTACCCGGTATTTGATGATATAGATATGTTTTCCGGAGATTTTTTTATCCGGATCGCCGATCTTGATTTTAACGCTTTGGGAATATCTGCTAACAGTGTAATCGCAAATTCGACCAGACTCATCGGTAACAGAAATAACTTTTAACCGGGAGTTTATAGTTTTTCCTTGATAAGAGTAGATAGTAGGAATAATTCTGAATATTCCATGTTTGGCAGTAAAGAAATTTGTCTCTATTTTTTCAGTAATTTCTAGAGAAGTATCTTGATTTATTTTTATCCGGCTATCAAAGTTTTCAATTAAATATTCAGAATTTGCGGCAAGAACTTTTGAAGGTAAAACTAGGGAAAGCAGGAAAAATACCAGAAGTTTTTTCATTTTATAAATAATATCATAAAATAATTATTGGACTTTTACATGTAGTGATTGATACTATATGTGGTAAATTATGAAATTAATCATCGTCGAGTCACCAACCAAAGCCAAAACAATAAGCAAGTTTTTGAAAAAAGGTTATAGTGTCATGGCTACTGTTGGTCATATCCGTGATCTTCCTAAAAAGCGGTTCGGAGTAAAAATCACTGAAAATGGCAAGGTTATCTTTGAACCTCAATACGAGATTATTGCCGATAAAAGAAAGGTGGTCAAAGAACTTAAAGACAAGATTAAAAAAGCTAAAGAGATTATTTTAGCTACTGATTTGGACCGTGAAGGAGAGGCGATTGCATATCATATATTAGCGGCTGGATTGGGAAAAGATCATCAAAAAGATAAGCGAGTAAAAAGAATTGTTTTTCATGAGATCACTAAAAGTGCCATTGAAAAAGCGGTAAAATCTCCTCGAGAGGTGGACATAGATCTGGTTAATGCCCAGCAAGGCAGAAGAATACTGGACAGAATAGTTGGATATAAGCTGTCTCCGCTTTTGTGGAGAAAAGTAAGAAGAGGTCTTTCTGCAGGCAGAGTCCAGTCGGTGGCAGTGAGAATAATTGTAGAGCGAGAAAGGGAAATTGAAAAATTCCCTGCGGGGGAGTATTTTAGAATTTGGGCGGTTTTTGAAACCAATAATGGCGATTTTTTTGCCGCCGAGTTGGTAAAAGTTGATGGTAAATCAATAGAGAAAAAAGAAGCTCACAAATTATTTGCCGGTACCCACAGAACTTCTAAAACAATATTTGAAAAGATTAGCAAAGCAGAAAAGATTATTGAAAATCTTATTCTTGATCCTAAGGTTTCTGATATAACTGAAAAAGACTCTTTGCGCCGGGCCTTGCCTCCATATACAACCTCAACTCTTCAACAGGACGCCTCCCGCCGATTTGGCTGGAGCTCAAAACTAACTATGCGGGTAGCTCAGTCTTTATATGAAAAGGGACTGATAACTTATCATCGAACAGATTCCACTCTTTTGTCCGGTCAGTTTTTAAACGCAGTTCGAAAAGAAGTTGGTGATAAATATGGCAAAAGATACTTACCGGAAAAACCAAACTTTTATAAAACAAAATCAAAACTAGCCCAAGAGGCTCATGAGTCAATAAGACCAACCAATCCGACAAAGCAATCTCTAGATGGCAAAGCAGAACGCCGCCAGCAAAATCTTTACAAGCTTATTTGGCAAAGAGCAGTTTCTTCACAGATGAGCCCAGCAAAGCTAGCAATAACAAAACTTAAAGTAGAAGATGGAAATTGTCTTTTTGCGGCCCAAGGGACAAGGTTGATTTTTGATGGATTTTCAAAAGTTTACCCGGTTAAATTCTCTGAGTTTGAACTGCCAAAACTGGAAAATGGCGAAAAATTACGAGTCAGCGATTTTGGAATTGCTAATCATAAAATTCAACCGCCGCCAAGGTATAACGAGGCTTCGCTGATTTCTATTTTAGAAAAAGAGGGAATTGGAAGGCCGTCAACATACGCGCCAATTATTTCTGTTATTCAGGCCAGGAATTATGTAGAAAAAGAAGAGGGAAAATTTAAGCCAACTAATTTAGGAATTGCCGTTAACGATTTTTTGGTTGGTAATTTTGCTGATATTGTTAATCTCCCCTTTACTGCCGGCATGGAGGAGGATTTGGACAAAGTGGCTGCCGGTAAAAAAGATTGGATGGAAACTTTGGGTAAGTTTTACAAGCCCTTTATAAAAGAAACAGAGAAGGTAAAAGACAAAGCTGAGAGAGTAAAAATTGAGGTGGAAAAATTGGGTGAAAAATGTCCGGAATGCGCAAAAAAAAGCCTGCTCGCCAATCGGGGGGGAGAACTGGTAATAAGAGTGGGAAGATTTGGGAAGTTTATCGCTTGCAGTAACTTTCCTGAGTGTAAATACACCAGACCTTTTATTAAGGAGGCTGGTTTTAACTGTCCCGAATGCGACTCTCCGGTGGTAGCAAGAAGAACCAAAAAAGGCAGGCAGTTTTATGGTTGTTCCGGCTGGCCGGGATGTAAGTGGGCTTCATGGAAAAAACCCAAAAAGTAAGCTTCGTTTTTTTGTATTTTGTTGCGTTTGTTTGTAGAATACTTTAAATGAATAAAGAGCCACTAGTTTTTTTTGAGATAAGAATTTCTAAAGGTAATGAATATACCATAGAGCAGGCTCAGGCCTTGCTTAGCAACCTTGATCTTTGGAAGAAAAAATCGCTTTTTTTAAAAAAACCAGTTCCTTTTGTTTTAGAAATTGCCTGTATAGAGCAAAAAATTCATTTTATTGTTGCTTTTCCTCAGTCACAATCAACCTTTCTTCAGTCACAGCTTTTAGCTCAATACAAGGATGCTTTAATTACTCAAATAGATGATTATTTAATTGATCTTGACCAAGACCAGTTTTTTGTCAGTCAATTTTCACTGGCCAGACCTTGGTACTTGCCAATAAAAACGGCTGACCAGTTTCAGGATGTTGATCCTTTGTCGTCAGTATTGGCAACAATGTCAAAAAATGCCCGGCCTGAAGATATTTTGGCCTGTCAGTTTGTTTTAGTTCCTGCTGGAAAAAAGTGGCAGTCTGGATTAGCTGATCTTGCTTTATCCGGAGGCCCTAAAGATGCCAGTGGAGTTGCTTCTGCCCATCCTCAAAGAGATAGAATTGAGCTAAAGGCTTCTCATGGTGGTTTTAAGACCTATCTTCGAATTTTAGCCAATAATGAGGAAGCTCTCAAAGCGCTGATGGGTAGTTTCGGTAGTTTTTCCAGTCCTAACGGCAACTATTTTGTTTCTAAAAAACCAGGACTATTAAGCAGGGAAAAATTTAAGCAAAGTATTTTTAAAAGGGAGGTTTTTGGTAAGGGACAGATACTAAACAGTTTAGAAATTAGCTCTCTTTGGCATCTTCCCACCCAACTAATTACTCTTCCCAATATTGCTTGGGGAAGACAAATGGTTAGCGAGGCTCCTGATGATTTGCCAGTTGCTGAAGGGTTGGGAATTGAGGAAAAAAAGAAGATCACTTTTCTTGCTAAAACTGAATTTAAAAATAAACTAACTACTTTTGGAGTCAGAAGAAAAGATAGGGAAAGACATGTTTACGTTATTGGAAAAACCGGCACAGGTAAAACCACCCTTCTTTGCAATATGGCGATAGAAGACATTCGTAAAGGCGAGGGAGTGGCAGTGGTCGACCCTCACGGAGATCTTATTCAAACCTTGTTGAAATATATTCCCAAAAACAGAATAAATGATGTTTGTTATTTCAATCCTTCTGATCCTGATTTTGACTATCCTCTTAATATAATGGAAGTTTCTAATCCTGTCCAGAAAGAACTGGTTGCTTCTGGGATAGTGTCAATTTTTTATAAGTTGTATTCCCACTCCTGGGGACCGAGAATGGAGCATATTTTAAGAAATACCCTGCTTACCCTAACAGAAAGGGAGGAGTCAACTCTTTCTGATGTGATTAGGATATTGACTGATAAAAAATTTCGTCGTGATATTGTTGATAAGTTAGAGGATAGGAATCTGATTAACTTTTGGAATCGGGAGTTTGAAACAATGGGTGACAGAATGCAGCAAGAGGCAATTTCGCCAATATTAAATAAAGTCGGTCAATTTGTTTCCTCGCCTCTGATAAGGAGAGTAATTGGATATAGGTGGAGCAGAGTGAAAATCGAGGAGATTATGAATAGCGGAAAAATACTTCTTGTCGATCTTTCTGCTGGAAAAATCGGCGAGGACAACTCGGCTTTGTTGGGAGCGATGATTATTACCCAGATTCAGCTGGCGGCAATGAACAGATCGTTTATTACGGAAGAAGAGAGAAAGCCATTTTATCTATATGTTGACGAGTTTCAAAACTTTGCCACCCAGTCTTTTATTCGGATCCTTTCCGAAGCAAGAAAATTTAAACTTAATCTAACTGTTGCCAATCAATATATGGCCCAATTGGATCAGGAGATTCAGGATGCGATTTTAGGAAATGTAGGAACTTTAATGACCTTTATTATTGGAGCTCAGGATGCTCAAGTATTAGACAAGGAGTTTGGTAAAGACTTTGAAGTTGATGACCTAGTATCTTTGGGAAAGTATCAAATTTTACTAAAGATGTCCATTAATGATCGCACTTCAAGCCCTTTTCTTGCCAGTACTCTGCCACCTCCAAGTTGTGTTAATAAAAACTACGATAAGATAATCAGAATGTCTCGGGCTCAGTTTGGCAGAAAAAGAAAAAAATAGCTGATAATGAAAATTCTAAAAAATATACCCCTTTTACCATTCACAACCTGGGAAATTGGCGGGCCGGCCCAGTATTTAATTGAGAGTAATAATAATAATGAACTTATTGAGGCTATAAACTATGGAAAAAGAAAAAAGCTGCCGATAACGGTTTTGGGAGAAGCCAGTAATGTTTTGATAAGTGACAAGGGAATTGAGGGGTTGGTGATTATCAACAAATCAAAAAATTGGCAGATAGTTGACGGAGAGTTAATAAGCAATGGCTGCAGCCAAAAAATAAAGCCCCGCCAGTTTCAGATAGGAGAAAAGATTCGTTTTGGCGATCTTTATTACGAGGAGGAAAAACAAAAACAGGTCAGAGTTAGAGCTGATTCAGGAGTTAATCTAACCTGGTTTATTGGTCAGCTTTTAAAAAAAGGAATAACCGGCATTCATTGGTTTGCAGGAATTCCGGGAACAGTCGGTGGAGGTGTGTATAACAATATTCATGCCGGTCATTTGTTTTTAGGAGAGTATGTAAGCAGGGTAGAGGTGTTGGATAAAAACAGCAAAATTAAATTATTAAAGACAGATGAGTGTGGTTTTGATTATGACCAATCCCGATTCCATAAAAATGATGAGGTTATTCTTTCTGTAGATTTTAATCTTTACTGTGGAGATACCCGAAAGGCTAAAGATTTTATTGAATTTTGGCTGGGACAGAGAGATATAAAATATCCGCTTCCCTCGGCCGGGTGTGTTTTTAAAAACGTTGATCAAAAAACTCAAGAAAAACTTAATCTTCCCACTCCGAGCTGGGGATACATAATTGATAAAGTACTAGGTCTTAAAGGAAAACAGATCGGCGGAGCGATGATATCAGATAAGCACTCTGCATTTATTGTTAACAAGACTGGGAGGGCAAAAGCGAAAGACGTTTTGGGGCTTATTGACTTAGTAAAAAAAGAAAGCAGGAAAAAACTAGGAATAGAACCAAAACTAGAGGTTTTTTTATTGGGATTTTAACAGCTAGTTTTTATTAATCAATTTTTCCAATATCTGCCAGCGCCTCTTTTTTTCTGATGGTTTTACACTGTCGGTAAGTTTTGCCGATGGCGTCCCTAGTCTTGGCGAATATTTATTAATATATGCTTTTTTGAAACCCACTTTTTTGCAAAGATTTATTGTATTTTCAAACTGTTTTTTAGTTTCTCCCGGGAATCCAACAATGATGTCGGTAGTAAAAGAAACTTTAGGAATTGATTTTTTAATCTTTTCGATTAGTTTTAGATAGTCTTTTGGTGTATATTGGCGATTCATTGCTTTTAATATTTGATCGTCCCCGGACTGAATGGGAAGATGAATAGTTCTGGTGATGTTTTTATTTTCAGAAATAACTTTGATAAGATCATCGGAAAAGTCCCAAGGATTTGAAGACATGAAATCGATAAACTCAATGCCAGGAATTTTTGCTACCGACTCTAAAAGATGGGGGAAAAGGGCGAGGTCTGCCCCGTAAGAGTTAACATTTTGGCCCAGCAGAGTAATTTTAGAAAAGCCGTTTTTTGCCCGGGACTTTGCGTCAGCAATAATGTGATTAAATGGCCGGCTGACTTCTCTTCCTCTGGCATAAGGAACAATGCAATAACTGCAAAAGTTATTACATCCGTTTGATATCGGTATCCAGGCCATTTCTTTTTTCAATAAAAGCGGCTCAGTCATAAAATCAGCTAAATCTTCAGTTAAAAAAACGGTTGTTTTGTTTTTTGTTTTTTTCAATAGAATTTTCATGTTTTTGCCCGTTTTATCTCTTAGCGCCCAGCCAGCAAGGCAACCGGTAATAATTATTTTTTTATTCGGCAGTTTGGAAAGGTTGTTAACTAACCCGTATACTCGGTTTTCAGCCGATTCTCTGACAATACAGCTGTTAATTATTATCAGATCAGCCTCCTTGGCGCTTTTTGCCGGTAGAAAGCCTTTATCAGAAAATGCTTTTGCAATTCTTTCTGAGTCAGCCAAGTTCATCTGACAGCCGAATGTTTTTAAATATATTTTTTTGCTTTTTGGTTGGGTCATGAGTGTATAATAACAAAATGACTCGCTTAAGTTGCAAAAATTGGCGCAATTTTTTTTCTTTTAAAGTTAGTCCTGTTATTAGAGTATTGACTATTTCAGACATTTTTATTCTTTCCGGTTTTGGCCTTATCGGTCCTATTTTCTCAATTTTTCTTAATGACAAGATTGAAGGAGGAAACCTTGAGGTGGTGGGAATCGCTTCAATGATTTATCTTCTTACCAAGTCTCTAAGCCAGTTGCCGGTGGCTCAAATAATAGATCGACTAAAGGGTGAAAATGACGATTTTTGGTTAATGGTTTTTGGGTCAATAGTAACCAGCTTGGTGCCTCTTTTGTACATTGTAGCCAGATTGCCGATACATATCTATATTATCCAATTTATTTATGGCCTTAGTCAGGCTTTAACCTTCCCTTCTTGGATGGCAATATTTACCAGGCATATAGATTCTGATAAAGAGGGGATTGAGTGGGGGGCGTATTTTACTCTGACCGACCTTTTCGGAGCAGGGGCAGCGGCAATTGGCGGAGTAATTGCTTATCATTTAGGATTTACCCCTCTTTTTATTGGTGTTTCTGTCATGTCTTTTTTCGGTTCCGGTTGGTTGCTGATGATAAAAAAAGAGATGAAAAAGTAGAAGTTCTTGGTTGACAACCAAAGTTATTTTTTATATCTTGGAGGTTAAGTGAATAAGCCAAGTAAAAATTGTATCGATCACATTTCTTTAGTAGATCAATATGTCAATCAGCGTGGCTGGAAATCAAAGGCTAATTCGAATTCCAACTATTCATTTTCTGCGTTGGTTTTGCATGCCGCCGGATCTGTTTTTGGGAACTATGCATTGGACAAAATTTACTCTCTTGAGGCTAAAAAGGCTCACGAGAAGGGAGAGATTCACATTCATGACCTGACTCATTCCATGGTTGGTTATTGTGCCGGCTGGTCTTTACAAAAATTGTTAATGGATGGTTTTGGTGGAGTTTCCGGCCAGATTGAAACCAAGCCGGCAGGCCATTTTGATGCCGCCGTACAACATATTGTTTACTATATTAAAGCAATGTATCAGGAATGGGCAGGAGCTCAGGCTTTTTCCTCATTTGATACTCTGCTGGCTCCTTTTGTTTATTATGACAAACTTTCTTACGATGACGTTCATCAAAGCCTTCAAAGACTAATATATTCTCTCAATCTTCCTTCTCGGTGGGGATTTGAAATGCCTTTTTCCAATCTTACCTTTGACTGGGTGGTTTCTGACGATTTGTCTGACCAGAGAGTGGTAGTTGGAGGAAAACTAAAAGATAAAAAGTACAAAGACTTTCAAAAACAGGCAGACATGATAAATAAGGCCTTTTTGGAAATCATGTTAAAAGGAGATAAAAATGGCCGGCCATTTACTTTTCCTATTCCTACATACAATGTCACCAAAGAATTTTTCGAGAAAGGTAATGGCAACGAAAAACTTCTCTTTCTAGTAGCGGCAAAATATGGCTTGCCGTATTTTCAAAATTATATTGGCAGTGGTCTAAGTCCAGGATCAGTAAGGGCGATGTGCTGCCGGCTCAGTATGGATCTTAATGAGCTGGTAAATCAGCCAGGTAATTTATGGGCTAAGGGAGATTCAACCGGGTCGGTTGGGGTGGTAACGATAAATTTAAATAGAATCGGCTGCAAAACAAAAACAGAAAAAGCTTTTTTAGGCCTTTTAGACAAATATCTGGAAATTTCAAAAGATGCCCTGGAGCTTAAAAGAAAAGTTGTTGAAGAGAGTATGAAACAAGGACTAATGCCATATTCCAAATACTATCTGGGAACGATAAAAAACCATTTTTCTACTATTGGTGTTTGTGGTGGAAACGAGGCCTGTGTTAACTTTTTGGGAAAACCGATTACTGACCCGAACTCTCAGAAATTTATTATAAAAGTATTAAATCACATCAAAAAACGACTGGTTAAGTTTCAAAAGCAAACAGGCAGTCTTTATAACTTGGAAGCAACTCCAGCTGAGTCAACAAGCTATAGGTTTGCTTTAAAAGACCAAAAACTATTTCCCGAATGTTTTTTATCCGGATCCAAAAAAGATCCGTTTTTAACCAATTCCACCCAGCTTCCGGTAGATTATAGTGATGATCTTTGGGATGTGCTTGATCTTCAAAATGAAATCCAGTCAATGTATACCGGAGGAACAATATTCCACATATTTTTAGATGAAGAACTAGCAGATTGGAGAAGCGCTAAAAGACTGGTTAAGAAGGTTGCTGAAAACACTAGTATCCCATATTTTACAATTTCACCGACTTTTTCTGTCTGTTCTGATTGCGGGAGACTTAAGGGAAAAGTTATGAAATGCCCTAAGTGTGGTAAAAAGACAGAAATTTATTCAAGGATAGTTGGTTACTTGAGGCCGGTGAGTCGCTGGAATCAAGGGAAAACTCAGGAATTTAAGACAAGAAAAACATTTAAAGTTTAATACTAGGAGGAACAGTCGTATCTTGTTCGAATGGTTTGTGATTTTTTAAACATAATTCAGCAGCGGATAATTCTGTTCCTAGATAAATTGCATGTCCAGTATTTAAAGAAGTTGTTGAAGCAATTTTATCTCTCAGTTCATAAGCAGTTTTTCCAGTATATTTTTCTAATTCTGTTCCGATTTCAGGATGAAGTAGAGTTACAACAATTTGATTATTTTTAATTTTAATTAAATAGTTTCCCCTTTTATCTTGGCAGGTCTCTTTTAGATCTGTATATTTTTTCAGCATATTTTCAATCTGTTGATAATAATTATTGTAAATTTGAGCGCTTCCCGACATGATAATTAGTAAGCCTGGTTTAATTTTAATTGACTTGGCAATTTTCTCTTGAATTGCAGCGCATCCGTAAGCGTTTTCTGGCCATCCTTGGGTCATGTCGTGACTTCTAAAAAATACAGTCAAGTTTAATTTTTCTTCTTGAATAATTGTTTGTAAAAAAACCAAGCAAGGAGAAGATTTGTGTTTTCTCATTAATTCGTCAGCAGGATGCCAGGTAATAGCAAGGCAGGCTTTAGAATAAGGATCTCTTTTCAAAACGTCAATAATATCTTGAATTTGGTCAATTTCACAATAATCTTTTTTATAGTGTACATTTTTATTTAACCAAGGACCTTGCTGAAATTCAAAATCTTTGTATTCAGTAGAATTAACCAATTTTTTTATTTCTTCAGAACCAGAATGATAATAAGCTCTTAATTTATTTCCATAAGTATATGCTTTCCCTTTGGGCAACAAAGGAGATAAAATTTCTTTTTTATAGGCATCAATTTTTTCTTTGGTTAAAGGAACCAAAAAAGGATTAATTGACAAATCCATGTCTTGGGGGTTGTGAATAACAACAACCATATTGTTTATTTCTTTAATCCATCTGTCTGTATTAGCATTCATTAAATTCTTTTTTCCATAGCGATAAACATTATAGATTGTTTTTACCCAGCCATTAGGAATATTTGTTCCATGAACAATAATCGGTCCTTCTTCATAAGGGAAAGATCCCTCTGCTTTTTCATAATCAAAAACTTGAGGAAGTCTAAAGGCATCTTTTTTTTCAAGAGTTTTAACTAATTTATTTGTTTCGGTAATTTTTTCATCTAGGGAAGCTTTTGGCATTTTTTTATTTAAATCAATAAATTCAACGTTTTCTCTTATTTTTTCAATTGACTCAATTGAAATGTTTTTGTCAAAATAAACTGCATTTTCAAAACCATCTATTTTCCTGTTTGTGTTTACTCCTTTCTCAAAAAACATCCTTATAGCATTAGCGCTTGTTAGTTCTAGCGTTTTATTTCCAGAAGATTTTGATAGATATTCTTCTCCTAACAAAATAAAATATCTGATAAAGGGGTTTCCTAAAATATTTCTCACCATTCCTTGGAGTCCGGCCGGAGTATAAAAATTGGCTGCAATAGCTAAATTTTCTTTTTCCAGTTTTGGTATTATTGCGTCTCTCATTGTCCACAAAAAAGCGACTCCGACATTAGCCTTGGTTACTCTTAATTCAGAAAAAGAAGGGAAAGCAATTCTATCTCTTACCGCAACAGGCCATCCCTTTTCACCATTAGAACCAATTTGATTTTTAATCATTTTGATCATTTTTTTTATTTTTCCTTGTTTAAGATATTTTAAATAATTACTGAAATTGTATCATTTTGCAAAACTTAATAATACAGTATATTACTGTATTAAAACTAGTAGTCGTTGTATAATTTCCTATGGTCGATAAAGCAATTTCATTGATAAAAAAAGAAGAGGCCAGGCAAAAGGAAACGTTGATGCTTATCCCTTCTGAAAATATTTCCTGGCCGGAAGTGAAAGAAGCGGTTGGTTCTAATCTTTCTCAAAAGTATGCGGAAGGATATCCGGGCAACAGATACTATCAGGGAATGGAATATGTTGACAGAATCGAGAACTTGGCAATAAACAGGGCAAAAAAACTATTTAAGGTTCCTCATGCTAATGTTCAACCATATTCCGGATCTATTGCCAACGCGGCTGTTTATTTTGCTCTATTAAATCCCGGAGATACGATTATGGGACTAGCGCTTGCTGATGGGGGCCATCTTACTCATGGTCACCCAAAAATTACTTTTTCGGGAAAATATTTTAACTCGATTCAATATCACGCCGATCTTTCAAAAAAAGACTGGTTTAACTTTGAAAAAATTGAAAAGCTGGCAAAAAAACATAAACCTAAAATTATTATTGTTGGCACGACTGCTTTTCCAAGAGAAATTGCGTGGGAGAAATTTGCCAAAATTGCTGATATGGTGGGTGCTTATTTACTGGCCGATATTTCTCATATTGCCGGGTTAATAGCCGGAGAGGCTAATTGCTCACCAGTTCCGTTTGCCCACATAGTTACTACTACTACCCACAAAACTTTGCGAGGACCAAGGGGAGCGATAATTATGGTTACTCAAAAAGGAGTCAAAAAGGACAAAGACCTGCTAAAAAAAATTGACAGGGCGGTTTTTCCGGGACTTCAAGGAGGTCCGCACATAAACAGCATTGCCGCAATTGCAATAGCCTTAAAAAAAGCATCCCAGCCAGAGTTTAAGCAGTACGCCAGCCAAGTGGTTGTTAACGCAAAAACCTTGGCAAAAGAACTTTCTAAAAAAGGTTTTGAAGTAGTTAGTGGAGGAACAGATAATCATATTATTTTGGTTGATCTGAAAAATAAAGGAATTGATGGGGCAGAAGCGGCCCAAATGCTGGAAAAAGCGGGCATTGTGGTCAATAAAAATTCTGTAATAAATGGAGGAAACTGTGTAAAAACTCCCCGGGGGATAAGACTGGGAACTCCGGCAGTAACAGTTTTAGGAATGGGCAAAAAAGAAATGAAGAAAATTGCCGAGCTGATATATTTGGTTATTGATGGAGGCAAAGGGGAAAGCGTTTTAAAAGAGGTTGGAAAGATTTGCAAATATTTTAATACTGATAATTTAATAAAAAGGAACTATGGATAATCAGGCAGAATTTCCATTACCAGTTGGGGATAATGAGGTGCCAGCAGGTATTGTCAGACTCGAACAAAAATTAAACTTGGTAGAACCATATATTGAAATTCCATGTGGAAAAAAAATGAGCTTTTCTTGTAAGCCAGTTGAGGTTGCTCTTGCAGAAATTATTGATGGACGAGAAGCGATTCCACCAACAATACCTACCAATCAGTCTTTTGGATATAGGAGGGTTGCTTGTTGGGAAGTGGGGCAAGGTGATAGTCTCATGCCAATAGCCTATACAGCACAGGGAAAGAAAGTTGAATTTACTCGAAGTGGGATCCACCGGGTATTGAAGATTGGTAATAATTCTGAAAATGAATGGAGGGTAGACGGATTAGGGATTTCTAGAAGACACGCGACTGTTCATTGGGGTAAATCGGTGGGCTTTTGGGTTGAGACAGATTCGTTTACAAATCCGACTTATGCCAGGTCTTTGGATTATGATGACGCAGATGAATGGCTTAGGTACAGTAGTCCCAAAAAAGGAAAGGTAAAAAGTGGGGGCACTAAACAAGAGAGAACAGGAGAGGTTTTATTTAAAGATAAGTATGGAGGGTCATGTTCTGATAAGGGAGAAAGAGAAGAAAATCAAGATAGAACAGGATCACCAGAAAAATTTAATATTAGTCAGGGAAAAGTTGATCAATTAGGGGAATTGAGAGTGGTTGCAGATGGGGTGGGTGGCCATGCTAATGGTGCATTGGCGGCAGAAACGGCGGTTTGCTCTTTTTTTAAAAGTTTTTATTCAGGTAAAGACCTTGTCGCAACACTAGATACAGCTGATGCTGATGTTTCCAGGGCGACGTCCGAAGGAGCTTCAACAGTTGTTGCGGCAGTAATTCAAAGAGACGATAGAGGTAAAGCTGGTCGTGTTGAGATTGTTCAGGCTGGTGACTCTCGTGCTTATATTTTGGGTTTAGGTGAAACACTTCAGGTTACCCATGATCATTCAGAAGTTCAAGCAAAGGTAGACGCTGGAGAGTTAACTCAAGAACAAGCGGTAAACTACCCAAATAAACATATAATTACTTCTGCTTTGGGAGGAGGGAATATAAAAGTTAACCGTTATGAAATGAGATGGAATGGAAACACTTGGGACATTGAAGGGTTAGAGGTGGGGGGCAATATAATAGATCCAACAATTAGAGATATTGGAGATCATTCCAGTAAGGGGGAGTTTCTCCTAATGTGCTCCGATGGTTTTTCGGGCCTTTTGGATGATGGGCTGTTTACTAATGAAGAGATATGGGAAATTGTTAGCAAAAAGAATTTTTCAATGTCAGATAAAGCTAAGCAGTTGGTTGTTTTAGCGAAAGATAGAGCAATAAAAAAAGAGTATAAGAAATTTGACAATATAACCGTTGATTTGGCAGAGCTTTAATTTGTGATATAATAACTTCATTACGCACACTCGGCATCCATCCTGATATAGGTTGATGTTAATTTTTTGCCGGGTGGAGGAGAAGGATGGAAAAAAAAGTAAAAAAGTCTGCAAAGACAGTAAAATCTGTTGGGAAAAAGACTATTAAGTCTTCATTGGAATTTCTTAAAATTGATGTTTCGGAACTTTTAGAGGCCGGTTGTCATTTTGGCCACCGAGTTTCAAAAACACATCCCAAGATTAAACCCTTTCTTTATACAGCTCGTGATGGGGTGCAAATATTTGATCTTTTTAAAACAGCAGAATGTATGGAAAAAGCTGGCAAATTTTTAATAGAGGTTGTTTCAAAAGGAGGAAAGGTGGTTTTACTAGGAACTAAGCGCCAGGCTAGAGATTATGTGAGAAAGGCTGCTAAAGAAACAGAAATGCCTTATGTTGTCGTTCGCTGGCTGGGAGGAACAATAACCAACTGGGATGAAATTAAAAAACAAATAAATGGTTTTACCAAACTTAAGGAGGATTTTGAAAAAGGAGTATATGAAAAAAGGACAAAAGCAGAGCAGGCGGAAATTAAAAGAAACCTTTATAAATCAGAGCAAAAATTTGGCGGTTTGGTTGGTTTAAAAAAACTACCTGAGGCTCTTTTTGTTGTTGATATCACTAGAGAACATACCGCGATAAAAGAGGCTCACGTTAAAGGAATTCCAGTGATTGCATTGGTAGACAGTAATTCCAATCCAAGTCTAATTGACTATCCGATTCCTGCAAATGACGATGCTAAAAAAAGCCTTCAGTTAATTATTAATTGGATTTCTAAAGTGATATCCGAAAACAGAAAAGAAGTAAAGGATGACTGACTTCAAAAAAACTGTTGAGCTGGTAAAAAGTTTAAGAGAACAAACAGGAGCAGGAGTTATGGAGTGCAAAAAGGCGGTTGAGGAGACTAAGGGAGACTTGAAAAAGGCCAAAGAAATTATCTTAAAAAGAGGTTTGGTTAAAGCGGCTAAAAAGCTTAAGAGAGAAACTAGTCAGGGCTGGGTAGCCAGCTATACTCATTCAACTGGAAAAGTAGGGGTAGTTGTTGAGCTTCTTTGTGAAACGGATTTTGTTGCCAGGGGAGAAGATTTTCAAACCCTAGCAAATGAACTTTGTCTGCAAATCGCGGCAATGAATCCAAAAGACGAGAAAGAGCTTCTATCTCAAGACTACATTCGTGACCCAGGAAAAAAGATTAGGGATTTTATCAAGGAATCGATAGCCAAGTTTGGCGAGAACATTAGGATTGGAAAATTTACGCGAATTGAAATTTAATATTTCGATTTTGAAACCTTCGAGAAACTTTGTATAATCTAATTATGGATGAAAGCAAAATAAAACAGAAGATGGATCAGGTGATTAGTCTTTACTCTGAGGATATTGGCACGATAAGAACCGGAAGAGCCACCTCGGCATTAATTGAAGAAATTGAAGTTGGTGTTTATGGTGGTCAGCAGAAGATGAAGTTGAAACAGTTGGGTTCGGTGTCAGTTCCTGATGCAAGAACCCTGGTTTTTCAGCCCTGGGACGGATCAGTAATCAATGAGATTAAAAACGGAATAATGGCTTCGGAAACCGGTCTTACCCCAGTAATTGATGGGGTAATTATTAGAATATCTTTGCCTGCCTTAACTGGTGAACAGAGAGAAGAATATGTCAGACTTCTGTCTAAAAAATCAGAAGCAGTTAAAGTGATGATTAGAAACGTTAGAGGAGAAGAAAGAAAAAAAATTCAAGATCAGCTGAAAGAGAAAAGTATAAGCGAAAATGACTATAAAACATTCGAGAAACAACTTCAAAAAATAACTGACGAGTATGTTGAAAAGATTCAGCAGGCAGAGTCGATTAAGGAAAAAGAAATAAGAGGAGAGTAAAAATGGCCTCATTATTAATCTTTATTGTTGCTCTGTCAGTTTTAATATCCATTCACGAGCTTGGTCATTTTCTGGCCGCTAAAAAATTCAAGGTTTTTGTCTATGAGTTTGGATTGGGATTTCCACCAAAGTTGTTTGGCAAGAAAATTGGTGAAACAGTATATTCTTTAAATCTGCTGCCAATCGGAGGCTTTGTAAGGATATTAGAAACTCTTTCCGGATCGGTGATCAAAAAAAAGACGGCAATGAAGGGAAGAGTGCTTGATACAAAACCCAAAAGGGTTAGATTTCTGGTAATGATTTCTGGAATACTGATGAATCTTGCCTTAGCAGTAGTAATTTTCTCGGTAGTATATGGAATTTTAGGGGTTCCTAAACAGGTAGATAGAGTAAAAGTGGTAGGTATTAGTGAGACCTCACCAGCTTTTAGGTCAGGAATTGAAATTGGCGACTATATATTAGCCGTTGGTGAGCAGTCTATCTTTATAGACAGCACAAGTAAACTTATTGAGGAGATTGATAAAAATCTTGGCAAGAACACCAATATGGTTATCTCCAGAGAAAAGGAGATGGGTTATCCGGAAGATTGGCAGTCGGTTGATTGTCCAAAAGAGATTGATAATTATTTGTGTTTCAGTGTTGCAATTACCCCAAGAGAAGATACCCCTTCAGGAGAAGGTCCTTTAGGAGTAGCAATTTCTGACACAGAAATGGTAAAGCCGGTCTGGTGGCAAAGACCGTTTTTGGGAATAAGGGCCGGTTTTAAAGAGGCTTTGTTTTGGGGAGAAACAATTTTTACCGGTTTGGGAGGAATGGTTAAAAACATATTTCTAAAAGGCGAGGTTCCCAAAGATGTTGCCGGACCGGTGGGAATATATCAGGTTACCGACTCGATAAGAAAAGAGTCTGGGACATTGGCAGTTTTTCATTTTTTCGGAGTTTTATCTGTAAATTTGGCAATAATAAATCTGCTTCCGTTTCCGGCGCTGGATGGCAGTAGGATACTATTTTTAGCTTGGGAAGCGGTAACTAAAAAGAGGATAAAACCGGAAGTCGAGCAAAGAATTCTAAGTTTCGGAATGATGCTTTTAATCTTCCTTTTTGTTCTCATCACCATTGGTGATGTAAAAAGATTAATTTTAAAGTAAAGCCCTTGGAGGTTTATTTTTTAACAAGGGTTATCATTACCGCATCGTTAGGAGAGAGGGCAACTTGGTGAAACAGTTTTCCTTCGGAAACGCTTTTAATAATCTTTGAATCCTGACTAAATAAATAGTTAAAACTCACCTCGTAGTTTATTGAGTCCAGCCCGTTGATTTTTACCGGCACAAATTCGGAATGACGATTTTTAGGATCAAAATTTACCAGTAAAATTTTAATAGCTCCACCGTCTATTGCAGCCACACCGGACACCCAACTGCCCCCACCCTCAAGGGGTAGTCTTTTCCCGGTAAGATTGTTTAAAAAAAGATATCCTTGATATCTGGGTTTTGTTTGTTTTCCATTATTTTCGTGAGTAATCATTCCCCACTGAGTATTATTTTCTACTCCTGGTTTGGCAACTCCATCCTTAAGTTCAAAGGCAAAAACCCGATGAACTTTCCCTAAAAGATGGGTAGTAACTGCCAGGGCATGAGCGGCCCCAACCTGGCTTGAATACCAGGAGGAGTATTCTGATTCCGGTCCGAATTCAGTAATTAGTCTTTCAACTCCAAAATAGTTAGGGTAATTAGTTAAAATCTCATTTAAAGATTCAAAATCACTATCGTAGTCAGAAAGGTTGGCAGAATACCGATGCCAGGAAACAAAATCTACCTGCAAGCTATTTTTAGAAGCATATTTAAAAAGAGCCTTAATCCAATTAGGATAAAAGCCGGTAGTTGCCGGCCCGCCAATTTTAAAAGAATTAACATTTTGAGCTTTTTGAGCGCCTAAAGTGGAGTGATAGTAAAGAGTTAAATAGTTAGGATCTTTGCCGTAGTGCCAGTTTCCAAAAAGATCCGGCTCGTTATACACCTCGTAATATACATTATCTATATTAAGCCCATTTTTCCCGCTGTATCGCTCAACAGTTTTTTGGACAAGCCTTTGCCAGGAGGACCAGTCTTTAGGAGGGGAGATAATTGATCCATCGGTAGAAAGAGAGGAGGGAATATATGAAAGAGAAAACATTGGCACAGCTCCGGTTTTCACAATTGTTTTGGCAGCTATATCCAGTTTAGAAAAATCAAAAGATCCGTCAGATTTGTATACATTATAGTAGTCATAGATATGATCAATTCTAATAACTTGGGGTTTAAGGGCGGCTACTTCAGCGACTATCGGAGCCAGCATGTCTTTTGGTTCTTCTCCTCCCTGGGCAAAGTTTTGCCAGAGTTGGGGGCTGATTGGCGCTTGAGGAGAGGAGGCGTCAATAACAATGTTAGCCAGAGTTCCCGAAGCCCCTTTTTTTAAATCAAGCACCTTTTTGACGGCAATAATAGTAATGGGAAGAATAGCTATTAACGGCAATAAAAACAGCAACTTTTTAGTAGAGTTTCTCATTTGGGCCTGTAATTACACTTGATTGTTAAGACAGTTCTTGACAAGCAATTTAATTTAGTCTTAAATGATTATACAGCTAATAAACTACTTCTTGACAAGGACTTATTAGATTGGTTTTAATTAGATTGTATTAAAGTATAAATATTTTAAAAGTGTTTAAGAAAAGAAAACTTCAACAAGGCATAGTTCAAATCCCGGTAATTATTGGCCTCATTATTATTGGCATTGCTCTCCCCGCCGCGCTGAAGCTTACTCAAGAAACTCGAGAAACGAGAGGCGGAGCAACAGGGACTGTTATTGGATATAGTTGCCAAGTTTATGATACTTGTAGTGCAGATTGCAATAGTTGCAATCCTAGTTATACACAGATGAACTCTACTTATAATGCAAGCAGATGTGTTGAAAATACCGTAGCGGGGAAATGGGAAAACACAGTTTGCACGCCAATTTATGCCCCGACAAATACTCCTAATCCTACCGCTACTCCAACTGGTCCTCAACCAAGTCCAAATCCTGAACCACCAACGAGTACACCGATTCCATCTGGGACATTAACGCCTACACCATGTTCTCCCGGAGATGTAAAGTGCGAGGGAACTAAAAGAATGGTATGCGCTGATTATAGAGAGTGGATAGTGGGGATAGATTGTGCGGAGAGCGGTAAAGTTTGTTCTGACGAAGAATGTCGTGTTTGCGGATTAGTTTTTCAACC
Source organism: uncultured Gammaproteobacteria bacterium (assembly GCA_964484095.1). Classification (GTDB taxonomy): domain Bacteria; phylum Patescibacteriota; class Microgenomatia; order UBA12405; family BS750m-G30; genus CAZAEB01. Next base: position 1,704 of record CAZAEB010000009.1, on the reverse strand, counting down.
ATGTTGTCCTGCCTCAACAGGGAAAGAACTATGCGATGACGATACACTCGTCTGTGATGCTGGCACACTTACATGTAGATATGCTGGTCTTTTTGCTACTACTACTCCAATTCCAGGGACTCCGACACCTACAGTATCAATTACTACTACTCCTGCTCCGCAACAACCGACAGCAACACCAACGGCTTCTCAGGCCTCTTGTCAAAGTGAAGGTTTTAATTGTGGTGCGTATAGCGGAAACCCCAGCGTTTGCTGGTCTAATGGGCAATATTATGGTGCGGGATCGGCAGGAAGTTGTAATTATTGTTCAGATGATACATGTGTTTGTGGTTCTTGTCCGACTGGGGGTGGGGGTGTGCCACCAGCATGTAACTGGTCAGCTCCTGTAGGTAGTGGGTGCGGCGCGCTTATAAGTCGATTGAGCGCTAATTCTTGCGGGGGATGCGGCACAAGTACTGTTCACGAGAGAATAAGATTGGATTCATGTGGTTTGTCAGTTTTATTAGACGAGACACCCTCTATTAATGTTTATTCTACCAGTAGTTCTGGTGGAGGCGGTTGGAGTTGGATCCAATCGATTAAAGTTAATTGGGGAGATGGAAACGTTGAGGAGTTTACTGCTGACGGTGGGCAGGTGCGTTCAAATAGGGGTCGGTACGGTCAAAGTGGGACAGATAGTCTTGTTAAGAGTGAACCTTACGTATTACCAGGGACTTATACTATTAGTATTAGTGCTTTAACAAAAATGGCGTATATAGATGCAGCAGGCTCTACTTGTAATAGCGGACATTGGTATAATGGACTTGTTAACACTGCGATTACCATTACTTCTCCAACTCCAACACCTAATCCTAATTGTACTGGCAATAGAGTTTGCGACGTTAACACTTGGATAGATGATTTTATCAGTGGTCGTTACGGGTATCAGGCTCTTACTGATTGGAGTACAGATATTAATTGCGATACTAAAGTTGATCTTAGGGATTATGAAATGATTAGAAGAAGTTTGGGTTTTTGCGCTCAATAAACAATGAAGACTAAAAAGATATTAACTTTGATTTTGGCTCTAGTTTTAACAGTAGGTCTGGTAGTTGCAGTAATTTTGGTTAGAAAACAGCAGGAAACCAGAAGAGGAGCAGCGGCCACCTTCTTTGATTTTAAAGGAGTTAGTTCTGGAGGGTACAATGAAGGGGATGAATTTAATGTCAGGCTTGAACTAGTTGCCAGCGAGGCTGTTTCCGCCCTTGACGTTACTATGCCGATTAGTTGTGAATATGTAGAGTTAATAAATGTTTCTAGTGACGCAAGTTATCAAGAATTGTTGTCATGGACAAGATCCGCTTGCGCTGAAGGTTCCGGCGTTGCCAGCTTTAATAATAGAGGAATTCTTTTAGGTGTTGGTGGAAGCAAAACTGGTGGGATAGTGGCGACATTTACTTTTAAAGTTAAGAGTGATTTGGGTGATGAGATAAGAACGGTAGTCAATGATAAAGGCTGGGTTGTTAAGGCGGTAGGGGATAGTAGCGGAGAAGGATATTATAATGTGACTGGGCGTGTTCCTGCTCTAAGAATTCAGGCGAGAGTAGAACCAACGCCAACTCCGACAGCAGTTCCAACTATTGCCGCGGAATGTGCAGTTAAAACTGCGACCTGTAAATCGACAACAAGCAATTCAATTACTTACCAGATCACCTATGAAGAAAG
>CAZAEB010000008.1:0-23738 GCA_964484095.1 uncultured Gammaproteobacteria bacterium | reverse complement strand
AGAGGACCTGGTCGGGGGAACCGCTGGTGTACCGGTTGTTCTGTCAAGAGCACCGCCGGGTAGCTATGTTCTCAAGGGATAACCACTGAAAGCATCTGAAGTGGGAAGCCTACTCCGAGATAAGGAATCGTTATTAGACCCCCGGGAGACTACCGGGTATGGGCGGCAGGTGTAAGATCCGTAAGGATTTTAGCCGAGCCGTACCTATCGGTCGAAAAGACCCTTTTTTTGGTCGGCAATCTGATTTTCGGATTAATGGCTTTGGATTAATAAAATCCAAAGCTTAGGTTTTCAGAAAAAAACTATAATTTGAAAGGAGGAACAGTGATTAATGAAAAAGATAACAAAAAAGAAAATAAAATCTATAAAGAAAGAAGTAAAAAAGACAACTTCTAAGCAAAAACCTCAGTCGATGGAGGAGTTATTGTCCTCATCGGGGCATAAAATTAAAGGATTGAAAAGAGGAGAATTTGTCGTGGGAAAAATTACCGAGATTCGCTCCAAGACAATGTATGTTGATGTTGGAGGAAAAACGGAAGGAATTATTACCGGTAAAGAACTTGGTCTGATTAAAGACTTTGTTTCTAGACTTAAGGTTGGTGACGAGGTTAGTGCTCAGGTTAGAGTAGTAGAAAACGATCGAGGACAAACCCTGCTATCCTTGAGAAAAGCCGCTTTTGAAAATTCCTGGAAATATTTTGAGGATGCCTTAAAGAGTCAAAACCCAATTGAGGTATTTGGTCGTGAAGTGAATCATGGAGGAACAGTGGTAACTGCTCCCTATGGACTTTTTGGTTTTATTCCCGGCTCCCAGATTGGCAGCAAGTACGATGCTAATCCAGATAGCTTAGTCGGTAAAAGAATTTCAGTGCTGGTTTTGGAAGTAGATCAGGAGAAAAACCGTTTAGTTTTTTCCGAGAGAGCTGTTTCTGAACCAGATAAAATAAGTGAAGAAAGAGCGGCGGTAGAAAAGATTAAGACCGGCGATAAGTTTGAAGCGCAAATTGCCAGAGTAGAACCGTTTGGACTGTTTATCAGGGTTGATTTTGATAAAGGAATTGCCCTAGAGGGACTGGTTCATATTTCTGAAGTTTCTTGGGAGAAGATAAGAGATCTTTCCAAGCTCTATAAAACTGGTCAGAAGATTAATGTTTGTTTGGTAAACAAAGAAAATGACAAACTTCAGTTTTCAATTAAAAAGCTCCAGGATGATCCTTGGGCAACAATTGAGAAAAAGTATCCATCAGAAACAGAGATTAAAGGAACAGTTACTCAGATTACCAGTTTTGGCGCTTTGGTTAAGCTGGAGCCTGGTATCGAAGGGCTTATTCATATTAGTAAAATCCCACCCAATGTTCAGCTAAAAGAGGGCGAGGAGGTTAAGTGCTATATTGAGCATGTAGATAAAAATAGCCGCCGACTAAGCCTTGAGATGTCTCTAACGGAAAAGTCAATTATATATAAGTAATAATATTTATCAGGTAAAGTTGCCGAGTTTATCCTTGGCTTTTTTGTTGGCTTTAAATGGTAAAATTTGTTAATGAGAAAATACTGGCAGGTTTTTAAACTTTCCTTGGAAGATTATTTTGTTTATCGGACCAACTTTATTCTCTGGAGAGTTAGAAGCTTTGTATTTTTTTTAACCTTAATCTTTTTCTGGCAGGCAGTTTTTACTAATAAAGAAATTCTTTTTGGCTATAGCCAATCCCAAATGCTTGCCTATGTAGTGGGAGCAGTTTTTTTAAGAGGAGTGGTTTTGAGTTCTCGGTCTTCTGACGAGTTTCCAGCTCTTAATAAAAGTGGCGATCTGGCTAAATGGTTAATAAGGCCTATAAGCGTTTTTAAATATTTTGTTGCTCGTGATCTTGCTGCCAAGTTTTTTGATGTTGTCTTCGTGGCAATGGAAATTGGCTTAGTGATTAAAATTTTTCACATGGACTTTTATTTCCCTAAAGATTTTGTGTTTTATCCGATATTTGTTTTAATAGTTTTTTTGTCGACGGTCCTATTTTTTTGGACGATGGTGGCAATCTCAAGCTTGGGGTTTTGGATAGAAGATGTTTGGGCCACTCGTTGGTTATTTGGGATTATTTTTTTGGAACTTATGTCGGGAGTATTTTTTCCAATTGACGTTTTACCAGAGACAATAGCAAACATAATTAAACTAACCCCATTTCCATATTTAATATATTTCCCTCTTAAAGTGTGGAATGGTCAGGTGGGAATATTTCAGTCAATGGGTGTAGTTTTCATGTTGTTTTTTTGGGTGGTAATTACCTGGTTTGTTGCAAAACGTATGTGGAATAGAGGGTTAAAAAGTTACGCAACATTTGGAGGATAAATGGCCAAGAAATTAAAAACTCATGAAGCAAGTAGACTTTTATCTTTTGGCGAAAGAGTCAGAGAGAACCCAAAAACGACACTGTTTTCTGTTCCAATATTTTTAGTTGGTTGTTTTTGGTTTACGATCAAGAATAATAGAGAAAAATTTGCCGGCTCTTTTGGTCACATGGGAATTACTTTCAAAAACTATTATAAACATAATTTAAAATTAAAGTTGTTTTTGAAATTAGCTATTGGATGTTTTCGCATTTGCGAAAGACATACTCCATTGAAAGATAGACCGACTGTCCTTCTAAAATTAGGACAGAGTTATATTGAATTAGGGAGGGATGAGATTGGTGAAGATATTTTTAATAAGGCGGTAAAGGTGACTAAAGATATGTTTGACAATCCTCAGTTAGGCTATGTTTTGTCCCATAGAGGGAGATTATATTTATCTCAAGGGAAGATGGATAAGGCTTGGAGTGATTTTGAAAAGGCGTTAAGGTTTATTAATAAAGGAATAAAAAATAATAAAGATTCGATGTATTATCATATATGGTTATCGGGGTTAGAATTGGACATTGCTGAATTCATGATAAAGTCAGGTCGAGAAAATGAGGCAATAGATTGGGCAAAAAAAGCCCAAAAACGAGCAAAGAAATATGGTCTTTCAACTAGAGTAATCGATGCTCGGAAGTGTTTGGAAAGAATTTTGAAAACATGAAAAGAATAGTAAGGATTTGGTTAGGATTGGCTAAGATTGCTGCTCAATCGCAACTACTTACCTCTTCCAGTGGAATGTTATTTATTATTGGAAAAATTGTTAGGTTTTTATTCTTTTTTGTTTTTATTTTTTCGGTAATTTCTAAAGGGGGCAGTTTGGCAGGATATACCTCTTCTCAGGTAATTTTCTTTTTTCTAGTTTTTAACATTATTGATACGGTTGTTCAGTTTTTGTTTAGAGGTGTATATGCTTTTAGACCATTAGTGATTTCGGGCAACTACGATCTTGACTTACTTAAACCATTGCCATCTTTTTTCCGGCCCATTTTTGGCTGGACAGATATTTTGGACCTTATTACTCTAGTTCCCTTGTTAGGGTTTACTATTTTTTATATTTTCTCTCATCAGCTCTTTTCTGGCTTGGTAAATTTTTTAATCTTCTTTCTTTTAATTTTTAATAGCATTTTAGTTGGTTTTGCTTTTCATCTTTTTATTTGTGCTATTTGTGTTTTAACTACAGAAATTGATCATCTTGTTTGGATTTATCGTGATTTAACCGCTATGGCCAGGTTTCCGACCGATATATACGGAAAGGGAATTAGAGTTGTTCTTACCTTTGTCATTCCGGTAATAGTTTTAATCACCGTTCCCGCAAAGGCTCTTATGGGATTGCTTTCTCCTTTTTGGATTTTGGCAAGCTTTATAGTTGGGATTTTATCGGTTGTTTTTTCTCTTAAGTTTTGGAGCTGGTCGTTAAAAAGATACACTAGCGCCAGCAGTTAAAAAAATGGCGAAAATAAATATTGGCGTTTCGGTAGTTGTGGTTAATCGTCGCGGTGAGATTCTTTTGACTCAGAGACAAGACTTGGGCAATTGGGTTTTTCCTGGCGGGGGAATTGAAAAGGAAGAGCCGATTGAAAAGGCGGCTGTTCGTGAAGTAAAAGAAGAGACTGGGGTTAAAGTCAGAATTGAAAGATTGGTGGGAGTTAACATTCTGGATCACTTTTTGAAAAAAAATATCAATTTTATTTTTCTGGCAAGATATCTAGGTGGCAAGAAAAAAGGACAAAAAGGAGAGGTGTTGGCAATAAAGTGGCTTTCAAAAAACAGAGCAAAAAAACTGTTAGGTAAAAGGTATCGCTGGAGATTGAATACGGCTTTATCCAAAAGTAAAGAAGTGAAGTTTGTTATTGAAAACAAACTGCCGATTTCTTGGCATCAAATACCAGTTTGGTGGTGGAGAAGAAATTTGGGTAAAAAGCTTGGATTGGTGAGAATGTAAAAAATGGATCATATAGCGATCATGAAAAAGTCCTGGGGCTTGCTTCCAAAAGTTTTATCCGGGGAAAAGACTTGTGAATCGCGGTGGTATAAATTTAAACGTGATCCTTGGGATAAAGTGAAAGAAGGAGACACTCTTTGGTTTAAAGATTCGGGTGAGCCGGTATCGGTAAAAGCAAGAGTAAGAAAAGTTTCGCAGTTTTTGACTTGACTTCTCAAAAAACAAAAGAGATTTTAAAGGAATATGGACGGAGTGATCTGGGTACTGTCGGCAGATTACCTGTTTCATTGAAGGAATATTTTAAAAATAAAAACTACTGCATATTGATTTTCTTTGATAGGGTTGAGGGGGTCAAGCCATTTGAAATTGATAAAACCGGTTTTGGGGCGATGTCTGCCTGGTTGTGTGTTGATAATGTAAGAAGCATTCTTAAATAACTGAAGATTGCTTTTTATCTTCCCAGTATTCCAATACTTTTTTATATGAGCTGTTTAGCAGCTTAGCGTTAATAAATTCAAGGGAGCTTATATTTCCCTCTCCTGCCAACTCTAAAGCTTTCTGATATTTTTGGTCATTAAATGTTTTAGGAAGAAGAATGTGGGGGAGTTGAAAATAACGGTAGACGTAGTTGGCGACAAGTCTAGCGATTCGCCCATTTCCATCTCTAAAGGGGTGGATTCTGATTAGGTTAAAATGGATTTCGGCAGTACTCTTAATAATATCTTTAATATTATCTTTTTTTATCTCTTTTTGAATTTGGATTAACCGTTGGTTGAAAAAAAATAATTCTTGAGAAATTTGTAAATAATGTGGAGAAAGAATGCAGGTTTTTTTAAAGTCAATATTTTCTTGACGGTATTTTCCGGAAATTTCCGGCTAAGCTTTTTTTAAAAGTAGTTGATGGATCTTTTTAATAAAGTAAATATCGATTATTTCTTTTTTGGCGGCTTTAATTTCTATAAGTTCTAAAACTTTTTTTTGACCTATCGCTTGCTGGATTTTCTTATTAAGTTCTTTGTTTTTATTATCTTAAGAGAGACTCGGAGTTTTGAAAACGATATTTTTCACTACTACTTTTTTAAGTTTTCATCAAGAAAATCATGAGAACGCACTTTTTCTAATAGTCTTCTTTTTTCGTTAACTTTGTCGATGATGTTATTTGTCAATTCCATATATTCTTTTTAATATTGTAACCCATTTATCTCGCTGATGTTCTCTGGCAATAGTAACTCCCGGCAGGGTGTGATGGAGTAAAATTTGAGCGAGAAAATCTACTAAAAGATTTTCTCCGGGATTTTTGGTTATTCGGCGCAGGTCGTCAATTCGACCGGAAAGGAAGTCAAGTTGTGGTGGGGTATGTATTCTTACTTGTTTAGGATAGCTTCCCATTTCTTCTCCAAGTGTTCTTGAGCGAAACTCGGCAATTTCCGGAACACCAATTTTCCCTGCAGATTGCCGCCATTTTTTCAGGGTTTCTTTATCCCATTTGCTGGTAATAATAATCATCGCGTCGGCAATACTAGCAACAATTCTTTGCAAATGATCTGGTTTTCCTGGAAGGTCGGCAAAGATTATTCCACCCCCACTGTTTTTTATGTAGGCAACAAACCGATTGCTATTATCAAGTGTTTCAAGGGCAAGTTTTAGGTTCCATTCTTGTTTTGCTTGCTGATGCAGGTCGCGATTTTCTCCCATTCCTTTTTCGATTAGCTCTACGGTTGGACTGCCAGCGTCCAGGTCTAAGGTAAAACATCGAGTGTTCACTCCTGCTTGCATTGCTCGTTGTTCCATTGCTGTTTTTAGCGAAACGCAAAGAGTGCTTTTCCCGCTGTTGGGTGGACCTCCGATGACAATCATTACTACTTCTCCTGCTAAATGATGGATCAGGTCCGGAAAAGAAATAGTTCTTTCTCCGGTTGGCATGGCCCCTGGTTCTATGCTTTCGAAAGATGGGAGATTTATCTCAATATTTCCTTTTGGGGCTAACTCATAAGGGGTTGGTATAATCATTTCTCTGACTAGTTTGACAACTTCATTTTCACAAGGAGGCATGGCGTTCAACTTTTTTCCCTCTTGTTTAAAAAGATATTCTGTTGTTTTTTTTAGGGCATCATGGGGGGTTGGAGCAGTAAGAATTATTTGCCATAGTTGATCGTATAAATTGGCCGAAAAACCCTTTTTGACTAAATTTACTCTTGGAGATGGTTTGTCTTGTCGAGTTGGGGGTTGACACATGGCTCCGTAGTGGGAAATAAGTTTCCACCACCTAATATTTCTTTCTGGGGGTATTTTTGCGATCCTTTCTAAGGAGTTAAGAAGTCTTTCTCTGTGGGAAAAATAAAGTCTTGGAGAAGAGGAAATTATTTCTGGACTAGGCCGGTCGGGATCTTCTAGTGCTGTGCCAGTGGTAAACCTTCCTCCTGGGACGAAAATAGGAATAGCTCTAGGGTCGGTTGCAACTGCTAGAGCGTGCAAAATAGCATCCGACGGACTAAGATCTCTGGACATTAAAACAACTGCCGTTTCTCCGTCTATCGTTTTTTCTGTTTCTGGGGATTTCAGGTCAGGTCTTTCCCTCTCATTATAAGACATGATATTTTATAATCCAAACTTAAATTTTGTTATTATATCATGTTTTCTAGCTTGGAAACAGTTAAAAACGAGATGGGGAGAAGTTTGACTAATTATAGCGATGTTGTTTTTGCTATGGTTAGTTTTATTAGAAAACTGATATTTTTCTCAGTCGACTGCCATTCTTTTTCTTTTAAACTAGGGGTTTCTAAAATGAAAGGAATGTTTTTAGTTTTTGGATGATTGACAAAGACAGAAAAAACCTCGGGTATTATTTGGCCGCTACTAAGATCAGCGTGAATATCATGATTGGATCCATGAGCGGTTTTTGAATTATTGGTGTGGATGGCAACCAGCCTTTTAAAGCCGATATTCTTTTGGATAATGTCAAAAAGTTTTATCATTTCTTTTGTGTCATTGAGATTATATCCGGCTTCGAAAGCGTGAGCGGTGTCCAGACAAAAGGTTAACCTTTTTGATTTGATTTTCTTGAATATTTTTCCTAAATCTTCGATTTTCATTCTTGCTGAGTTTTCTAAAATCAGCTGTGTTTTTACTGGGCTGTTTTTTAGTATTAGCTGGATGTTCTTGACAATAATATCTAAGTTGTCTAGTTTTGGGTGAAAAATTACTCCAACAGCTCCAATTTTTTCAGCAATTTTCATATCGTTAATTAAAGAGTCAGTAGATTTTTTTTGAAGATCCTGTCTTTCACTTCCGGGACTGGTTAGATATTTGGCATGAATGAAAACAGGACTTATTTTTGCTTTTTTTATTATCGTTTTGAATTTTTTTATTTCTTTCGAGTCGATAATTGGAGCCTGCCAACCTCTTGGAGAACCAGAAAAAATTTGTAAAGAGTTTAGTTTGTGTTTTTTAGCTTTTTGGGCGGCATTACTTATACCGCCGGCAATGGAAAGATGGGCGCCAATATTCATTTCCTTATTGTACCCCGGACAGCCCTTTTGCTCTAGGAGTGTTTTTTTGCGAAAATGAATAAGATGAACAAAAAGAAATTTGCTCGGTTGAGAGGAAAGATGGTTAAGAGTCAGCTTTTAAACAGGGGTATTTCTGATGCGCGAGTGATTAAGGCAATAGGATCGATTCCTCGGGAAGAGTTTGTTTTGGCAAGATATAGAAACCAGGCTTATATTGATGGTCCTTTGCCAATCGGTTTTGATCAAACCATTTCTCAGCCTTATGTGGTTGCTTTAATGTGTCAGTTATTAAAACTGAATGGGAAAGAGAGAGTTTTAGACGTGGGCACCGGTTCTGGCTACCAGGCGGCGATACTGAGTTTATTGGTAGAAAAAGTTGTTTCTATTGAGAGGATTCCTCAGTTGGCAAAGCAAGCGAAAGAAAAATTTAAGAAACTTGGTTTTCGAAACATCCGAGTGGTTATCGGCAATGGCAGCATGGGTTTTAAAAAAGAAGCCCCTTTTAAAGCGATTGTTTGCGGAGCTGCCAGCAAGACAATTCCTAAGCCGTGGAGAGAACAACTTGCCAGTGGCGGCCGGATAGTTTTGCCTCTCAAGGATAAGGATGGATATCAAGAGCTGGTTCGAGTTACAAAGAGAAATGATAGATTTTTTCGTGAGGAATTTGGCGGGGTGGTTTTTGTTCCTTTAATTACCGAAGAAAACGGGAATTTGTAAATTGCCGGGTTTTTTGTAATAATTCAGCAATGACTCAATCATTAATCAGTTTTGTAAAAAGATATTGGCAGTTTATTATTATTGCGGTTTTACTGGCAGCGCTTTTTTATAAAAAGGCGCCGATATACAGGTATGAACAGGAGATCTCTTCGTACCCCGCTATTGAAGATGCAGGTGCTTTGAAGTCAATTGTTGGCAGAGGAGAGGCTTTCAATGAAGCGCCTCCCGCTCCAGAAATTACCGACAGGATGGTGGTTAAAAATTCTTCCCTTTCTTTACTGGTTGAAAATGTTCGTGATATTCAAAAACAAATAATCGAAAAGGCAGAAAGCTTTGGTGGCTATATGGTAGACAGCTGGTTGAATTCTCCTGAGGGAGCGGAAAGAGGAACGGTAACAGTTAGAGTTCCAGTAGAAAAACTTGATGAGGCGATTTCTTATTTTGGCTCTTTAAGTGTAAGGGTTGTTTCTGAAAACATGGTAGGGACAGATGTAACCGATCAGTATGTAGATATTCAGGCTAGGTTGGATACTTTAGGGAAAACCAAGTCTAAGTTTGAGGAGATATTGGCAAAATCAGAGGAAATACAAGATATATTGTCGGCCCAAAGAGAGATTATTAATGTTCAAGAGCAGATAGACTCTCTTAAAGGAAGAGCCAAGTATTTAGAAAAAACTGCTCAGATGGCGAAAATTACTATTAGTCTATCCACTGACGAACTTTCTTTGCCATATGCGCCAACCGAAGCCTGGAGACCAAGGGTAATTTTCAAAAAGGCAGTTCGATCTTTGGTTGGATCAGCTAGAAAAGCAGGTACAGCCGTAATTTGGGTTGGAGTTTATTCGGTAGTTTGGTTGCCCGTTACCGGCGTAGTTTATCTGATAAAGAAAAAAGCCAAGTCAAAAAAGAAAATTATTTCTTAAGAAGTTTTCCGAAAGCAACACATTCCTGATCGATGTCTAGAAGGGAAAATCCTTTGTGTAAAACTGCTTCTTTTATTTTGTCCTGAAGATCTTTGGGGTTTTTGGTGTCTGATTTTTTTACCCATGATTTTGGATTAACATTTTTAGTAAAAGTAATTGGATCGATAGGGATAAGGGTACTCCCTTCCGGTGTGGATTTTGTTTTTGCTCCTTTAGGAGTGGTGGGACTAGTTTGGCCGGTTGTCAGAGAATATAAGCAATTATTTGAAACGATAACTGTAATATCAGTATTTGTTCTAGTGGCAGTGACAAGATGGTTTAATCCTTCTCCGTATATTCCTCCATCCCCGCCAATAACAATAACAGTTAATTTTGGATTAGCTATTTTTACTCCCATTGCCACAGGAATTGCTCGTCCATGGAGAGTATGAACTCCGAAAGTATCTAAAAAGTCAGCCATATTTCCAACACAGCCAATATCATAAGTAATGACAATATTTTTCTTGGGTATTTTTAGTTCCCTTAAAGCCTTTTCTAAAAATGCTTTTATCTGAAAATTTCCGCATCCAGGACACCAGGTTGGAATAATATTGGTACTATATTTTTCTAAATTGCTCACAAAGCTTTTCTGGGAAAAATGGTCTTCCATCAAATTTTAATATTTTTTCGTCAGGGATAAAATTAAATAAGGTTTTTAGGAGAACGGTTAATTGACTGGTTTGGTTGTTTTCGACAATAAGTACTTTACTTGCTTTTTTTACAATCGATTCTATCTCAGGATGAAGCGGCCACAGGGTTTTTATCTGCAAAAAACCCAGGTCTTTGTTGTCTAATAATTTCATCGCCTCTAATATTGGACCCTTAGTTGATCCCCAGCCAATAATTAACTTTTTAGGATTTTTACTGCCATATAAAGTTGGCTTGGGGGTGATTTTTAGAGCTGTTTTTATTTTCCTGGATCTTTTTTCAATCATTTTAGTGGCGGTCTTTTTATCTTCGGTAGAAATCCCTTTTTGATCATGTTCGTAACTGTTTGCTAGAAATTCTCCGTTAGAAACTCTGGGAATAGTGCGCAAAGACCGGCCGCATAAAGGCTGCCAGTTATAACGGGCAAAATTTTTAGGTACATTACTTTCGATAAGCTTTCCTCTGTCAATTTTCACTTTTATTTTTTCAGGGTCATCAATTGTTTTTATCGACTCTCCCAAAAACTTATCGCTAAGGACAATTATTGGAGTTTGCAGGTTTTCTGCCAAGTTTAAAGACTTCCAGCCAAATTCAACACTTTCCTGTTGGTCTCCAGGAGCAAGAACAACTTTTGGAAATTCTCCATGACCGGAAAAAATACTATGGAGTAGATCTGCTTGGGCTGTCCATGTAGGCATTCCGGTTGCCGGGCCAGGACGAGAAACAAGATAAAAGACCATTCCAATTTCGGTCACTCCACAAAAACTAATAGTCTCGTTCATTAGAGCAAATCCTCCGCCTGAAGTACCGACAGCAACTCTGGATCCAGCAAAAGCCGCTCCTGCCCCCATGTTGGCAACGGCAATTTCGTCTTCTGGATGAACAACTTTAATATTATATTCTTTTTGTTTTTGAGCAAGGAAATGAAGGGTGCCGGTGGAGGGGGTCATTGGATAGGCGGCATAAAAATCTCCCTTGCCTTTTAAAAATCCCCAGCCAAACGACTCATTACCGTCAAGTAAACTTTTTTCAATTTTTGCTACTGGTTTGGCTATTTTTAGTTTTCGGTCTTGGTAGTTTTTTTGAGCGTAGTCAAAGCCGATTTTAAAGGCAGTTAAATTATCTTTTGCCCTATCTTTAAAAAATTGGTCTATTGTTTTAAAAGTTTTTTTTCTGTCAAGATCCAGCAAAAAGGCGGCAATTCCTAAACAGATTATGTTGGCAGTTATAGGATTACCCGCTTTTTTAGTAAGTTGACCAAGGGGAAAACTGATAAATTTCCCCGTTTTTAGTTTTTTATTGGTCTTTTGATCAGAAAAAATCAAGCTTTTTTTCGTAAATTCATCTTGATGTTGCTGCCAATGATCTGGTTTTAGAGAAAAAAGAAGATCAATATTAAAATATGGGCCAAAAACTTCATTTATTGAAAAACTGACCTGGTGAGTATTGTGACCTCCTCTAATTAAAGATGGATATTCGGTATAGTCATGGGTATAAAAATTCTGGTCAAGAAGAATTTTCGCCAGAAGCTGACCGCTTGTTTTTATTCCTGTTCCAGCCGGCCCAGCGATTTTTACTGTTGTCGTTTTTCCCATTAGGTTATTTTACCTCCAATCTACTTAAAATCAAACGCCCATTTTTTCTTGTATAATTTTTATCATGAGGAAGAAGGGTGTTTTTGAAAGAGTTTATCAGTTGGTGGTAAGGATCCCTAAGGGCAAGGTGGTTACTTACGGTGATTTAGCAAGGGCTTTAAAAATTAGCGACTCTCGGGTAATTGGTTGGGCGCTTCACGGAAACAAAAACCCTAAAGTTCCTTGTCATCGGGTGGTAAACAAAGAAGGAGAATTAGCAAAGGGTTATGTGTTTGGGGGATGGAAAAAACAGAAAGAAAAACTGCTTTCTGAAAGGGTGGTTTTTAAGAGTAAGGATAAAGTTGATTTTAGTAAAAGTAGATTAATTTAATTGTTAGTAGTCATAGCTGGTATTTGATAGAATGGTTTAATTAGAAATTATTGGATTTTTATGTTGTCAATAGTTAAAAAACGGCGCAGTGTTCGTTCTTTCTTGTCAAAAGCGGTTGAGGATGAAAAGATTGAAGAAGTATTAAAAGCAGCCAGTTTTTCTCCTTCGGCAAATCATTTAAAACCCTGGCAGTTTATTATTGTCAGAGATGCTGAGGTTAAAAAAAAGTTGTCTTTGGCTTCTCCTTGGGGATATTTTGTTGCTAAGTCGTCGGTAGTAATTGTTGTTTGCGCCGATGAATCAATTTCTTGTGAATGGATTGAAGACTGTTCGGTGGTGGGAGCTCATATTTACCTCGAGGTTGTCAATCAGGGTTTGGGCACTTGTTGGGTTCAAATCAGGGGAGCCAAAACGATCGGAGGAGAAAACGCTGAGGATTATGTAAAAAAGCTTCTTGATATTCCAAGGGGTTTTCGGGTTCTTAGTTTGTTCCCCATTGGTTATCCGGAAAAGATTCCTCCTTCTCATTCTGGAGCGGAACTTGAGAGAGAAAAAATTCATTCCGGCAAGTGGTAATTTAGTTGATATAATACTTTGATGATTAAAGCGGGCAGTATTACCAAAGGAATGTTTTTAAATTGGCGCGGCGAGCAGGTTTTAGTTGTTGATAAAGAATTTTTTAATCCTGGCAAGGGGGCGGCAGTGGCGAGGTTAAAGCTTAAAAACCTTAAAACTGGAAACGTGATTAAGGAGGTTTTAAAAACTGACAGGGGAGTTGAAGAAATTAATGTCGAACTTAAAAAGGCTCAATTTTTATATAAAAACGGCGATCAATTGGTTTTTATGGAAAATAAGACTTATGAACAGGTCGAGGTTGACGAGAAGGTGGTCGGGGAAAGCAGGCGGTTTATTAAGGAAGGTGAAGAGTATGGGCTTTCAACTTGGCAGGACGAGGTAATTGCCGTTTTGCTTCCTAAAAGAATTGTTTTTGTAATTGCCAAAACTGAGCAGGCTGTTAAGGGAAACACGGTAACTAGGGCAACTAAACCGGCCACTTTAGATAATGGGGTGGTGATTCAGGTTCCTTTGTTTATCAAAAAAGGAGAAAAAGTTATTGTCAGCACTGAAACCGGTGAGTATGTTAGCAGGAAAAACTAGTTAGTTTTCCTGCCGTTTATTGAAGCGATTATTTCTTCTACTTGACCGGAGCCAAGTTTTCCGATTCTCTTTTCTAGGCCAATATTATCAGTATCAAATCTCCAACTGGTTAGTCTTATGTTTTTGCATTTACCATATTGTTTGGCGTGATTGGAAATTTTTGTGTTGGTGAAAAGCCAGGCTTGAGAAAAATCATATTTGTTTTTTCCATAGCCATTTTTCATGTCCTCCAGTCTTGCTTGGACTTCACAAATTGTTCCCAGGCCGCAGTTTCGATGGTAATTACGGTGGTGTTTAACCTCGACGTAGTAGAGTCTTTCTTGCTTTTGGGCAATGATATCAACCTGATGCTCAATACATTCTCCGCCGACAATAATATTGTAAGCGCATTCAAAACCGTCTTTTTCCAGAATTTTTTTAACAAATCTTTCGAAATCAAAAGAACCAATTTTGGCCAAAGCTTCCCTTAATTTATATGTGTGTTGACCAATTTTTAAGCCGTGTTTTTCAATTTCTTTGGCAACGATTTTATAAAGCTTTTGAGTAGAGATGCCATCAATAAGTTTATTTTCAACGTCTGTGAGAATACTTAGAGCCTTGCTTTTTTCAATTCCGGAACGGATAATCGAGTTTAAAACTTTCTCTTGGCTATACTTTTGTTTTTCGCCGTTGTATTTGGTAACGAAAATATTGTTTATACTCATTTTTTAAACATTTCTACTTGTGCTGGTTTGGCAGGTGGCTCTTTTTTCGGTCTTTCTTCTTTTAAGTTTTTAATAATTGAGGGGATCAGTAAAAAATCCTCTTTTAAACTTTGCATCATCTGGCCGTTTCTCAAACCCGCAGAAGGGTGATAGATTGGGTATATAGCTAAGTTTAGTTTTTCCCAGGTAATTTTTTGTGGTTTACCATGGACTTGGGATATATAAGCTCCGGGAATAAAATAGTTCATTGCAAATCTTCCCAGAGTGATAATTATTTTTGGCTTAATAACCAGAAGTTGTCTTTTAAGAAAAGGAGTGCATATTTTTATTTCTTCGGGCAGGGGATCACGGTTTTGAGGCGGGCGGTGTTTTAGAATGTTGGCAATATATACATCCTCTCTTCTAAGAGAAATCTGGGAAAGCAGTTTATCCAAAAGATGACCAGAGTTACCCACAAAGGGGAGTCCTTTTTGGTCTTCGAAGTATCCAGGAGCTTCACCAATAAATACTATTTCTGCCTGAGTGTTGCCGGCTCCGGGGACCGGATTGGTGGCGTTTTTATAAAGAGGGCATTTTTGACACTCAGCAACTTCATGGTAGAGTTTTTCTAAACTTTTCAAGTTGTCCATGATACCATTTTATTAGTAATTTGATTTATCTTCAAGTTTTTGTGGCTAAAAAATGCTAGAATACCAGTCATATGGATAAAAGATACAACCATCAGCAGTTTGAGGGGAAAATATATAAAGAGTGGGAAAAACTAGGTGTTTTTTCTCCTGATAAAGACCTAAGTAAAAAACCGTTTTGTATTATCATGCCTCCTCCAAATGCAAATGGAACTCTTCATATTGGTCATGCAATGTTTGTGGCTGTAGAAGACTTGATGACTAGATATGCCAGGATGAGAGGGCTGTCCGCTCTTTGGCTTCCTGGTGCAGATCATGCCGGGATTCTTACTCAGGTGGTTTTCGAAAGGGAATTAGAAAAAAAAGGAAAAACTCGTTTTGATTTAGGAAGAGAAGAGTTTTGGAAACAGTGTTTTGAATTTTCTCAAAAAAATAAAAGAGGAATGTATGATCAGTTTAGGCTCTTAGGAGCAAGTTGTGACTGGACAAGAGAAAAATTCACTTTAGATGAGGATGTTACTAAAATTGCCTACGATACTTTTTATAAACTATACAAAGATGATTTAGTTTATCGTGATTGGCGAATGGTTTCCTGGTGTCCTCGTTGCCTGACCGCTCTTTCTGATCTGGAAGTTAATTATAAAGAAGAAAAATCTAAGCTTTGGTATATAAAATATCCTTATGCCGATGGAAGCGGGGAAATTATTATTGCTACTACTCGTCCAGAGACAATGCTTGGCGATACTGCTGTTGCTGTTAATCCAAAAGATAAAAGATATAAAGATAAAATAGGCAAAGAGGTCATTTTACCACTAGTCGGTAAAAAGATTCCTGTAATTGCAGATAATGTAGTTGACCCAAAGTTTGGTACAGGAGCAGTAAAGATTACTCCTGCCCACGACCCTGATGATTTTGCTACCGGCAAAAGACATGATCTAGAGGTAATCCAAATAATTGGTTTTGACGGTAAGATGACAGATGGGGCTGGCGACTTTGCAGGTCTGAAGGTAAAAAAAGCCAGAGAGCAAATTGTTGAGAAATTGGAGAAAGAAAGATTCTTAGAAAAAGAAGAGCAGCACCAACATAGGGTCAGTTACTGCGAAAGATGTAAAGCAGTAATTGAGCCTCTTGTTTCTTTGCAGTGGTTTATTAAGACAAAGCCTTTGGCTCAAAAAGCAATTAAAGCGGTTAGGGAAAAGAAAACAAAAATTGTTCCTAAAAGATTCGAGAAAACATATTTTCATTGGATGGACAATATTCGTGACTGGTGTATTTCTCGCCAATTATGGTGGGGACATCAGTTGCCAATCTGGTATTGTGGCAGTAAAGGTATTTCTGAATTACAGACGGTAATGAATCCAAACCTTGTTAAGAAAACTGAACCTGAAGGGTGTGGAAAGATATATATTGGTGAAAAGCCTCCTAAAAAATGCTCCTGTGGAAAGTCGAATTTTATTCGTGATCCAGATACTTTTGACACCTGGTTTTCTTCTGGACAGTGGCCCTATTCTGTCTTGGGATATCCAGACAGTGATGATTTTAAGAAATTCTATCCCACTTCAGTAATGGAGACAGGGTACGAAATTTTATTTTTTTGGGTGGCTAGGATGATGATGTTGGGATTGTATAGAACTGGAAAAGTGCCTTTCAAGACAGTTTATCTCCATGGATTGGTTCGAGACGTATTTGGGAGCAAGATGAGTAAGTCAAGGCCTGAAACAACTGTTGATCCTACAAAAACAATAAATAATTATGGCGCCGACTCTCTCAGAATGGCCTTGCTTTATGGTGCCAGCGCTGGGAATGATGTTATTGTTGGCGAGGACAAGATTAGATCAATGAGAAACTTTACCAACAAGATTTGGAACGCAGCCAGATTTATTACCATGATTGCTAATGACGTTAACTGGAAAATATATTTTAACAAGAAAGTGTCCAGCAAAGATGATCAAGAGATACTTAGAAAGAAGGATGAAGTTATAGTTTTGGTAACTGAGGATTTTGAAAGCTATAAATATGGCCAGGCCTTGGAAAAAATATATCAGTTTTTTTGGCATGAGTTTTGTGATGATTATCTTGAAAAAACCAAAGACAAGAGAACCCAAGCTTTACCGACATTGATAAATGTATTGGTGGACAGCCTAAAACTTCTTCATCCGTTTGCTCCATTTATTACTGAATCAATTTATGAGGTATTTAGAGAAAAACTTGAGGATCAAAAGATCTTTTCTTCAAAGATGCTCATTTCCTCTTCTTGGCCAGAAGTTAAGGTCAAAAAATGAAGAAAAAAACTGTTGGAAAAAAGAGGAGTGGTCTTGACCTGTTTGTTTTTCTCTTAGTGCTAGGTTTTTTCATTATTAATGTTGCTGATATCGTTTCTGACAATAAAAACCAAAAAGAGAATGTGGAGCCGATAATAGAAGAGATTGAATATTGGAAAAAAATTACCATTAATAATGGTTCCTATCCTGATGCTTGGGTGAAACTGGCAATTAACTGGCAGAAAATTGGTGAAAACAACCTTTCAAAACTGTCGATTAACAAAGCGAGAAAGATGGATCCTTCAAGAAAAGATATTGAGGAAATTGAGGGGAAATTGAAGCTAAGGTATAATGATTAGCTATCAAAATTATTCTTACTAAAATGAAAAAAATATTTTCCTTTTTAAAAAAACGCTGGTGGTTGGCAATAGTTGTTTTTGTGTTAGGAATAGTTGCTTTTTCGTTTTATAGTAAAAAGAGCGAAAAAGAAGAGTTTAAAACAGTAAAGGTTAAAAGAGGCGATTTAGAGAAAATCACCACTCTTTCTGGTTCTATTGATGCTCATCAAAAAGCCAATCTTCGTTTTCAAGGATCAGGCCTTTTGGCCTGGGTGGGAGTGAAAGAGGGCGATGTTGTAAAAAAGTGGCAGGCACTCGCTTTTTTGGATAAACGCTCTTTGCAAAAAAGTTTTGAAAAAGAGATGAACGATTATCTTAAATACCGATGGGATTGGGAGCAGGGTCGGGAGGACTATCAATATCAGGACAAGTGGTTTGAAATTTCTGACGAGACAAAAAGAATATTGGAAAAAAATCAGTTCGACTTAAACAAGGCAGTTTTAGATGTTGAGCTGGCTGATTTGTCAGTTCGTCTAGCGACCTTGGTCTCTCCTATCGAGGGAATAGTAACCAAGGTTGACGCGCCTAATTCTGGGGTAAACATTACTCCGGCAACAGCCGAATTTGTGGTGGTTAATCCCAAAACGATTTTTTTCTATGCTGAGGCGGATGAAGATGAGGTGGTTGATATCATGGAAGGACAAACTGTTTCGGTTTATATTGATGCTTATCCGGAAAAAACATTTTCCGGTAAAGTGATTAGAATTGGGTTTTCTTCTGTTAACAGTACCGGCAGTCCTAAATATCCGGTTGAGATAGATTTTGACGGAATTGATAATACCAACCATCAGTTTCGCCTGAGCATGGAGGGGGAAGGAGATGTAATGATTGATACAAGAAAAAATGCTTTGTATGTGCCGATAGATTCTGTTAATGGTGATAAGGAAAAGTGGGTTTATGTGATTGATTCTCATGGAGAAAAAGAGAAAAAAGCTGTTGAGACAGGTTTGCAGACAGATGACGATATTGAGATTACCACTGGTTTGCAAGAAGGAGAAACGGTTGTTTCTTCCTGATTTCTTTCATGGCTAGAAAAACCTCAAAATCCATTTTAGAGTTGAGAAATATTTCTAAATACTATCTTATGGGAGAAACGGTTGTTCGAGCGCTTGACGGGATATCCTTGAAAATAAATCCTGGCGAGCTTATTAGCATTATTGGACCTTCCGGGTCGGGAAAATCAACCCTGCTCCATATTTTGGGGCTTTTAGATAAACCAACCAAAGGAGATGTTTTTGTGGAAGGTAAAAATATAAACGGCTTTCCGGAGAGGAAAATGGCTTTGCTTCGCAATCAAACAATAGGATTTGTTTTCCAGCAATTTAATCTCCTTTCTAAAACGTCTGTTTTAGACAATGTCCTGCTTCCATATTTATATAATCCAAATTTAGAAAAGGAAAAAGCCACAGAGCGAGCAATAAAAATATTAAAAAAAGTTGGCTTGAAAGATAGAATGAGCCATCTGTCTAACCAGCTTTCTGGTGGTCAACAACAGAGAGTGGCTATTGCTAGAGCTTTAATGTGTGATCCAAAGTTTATTTTGGCCGATGAGCCGACCGGGAATTTGGACTCTAAAACAGGCAAAGAAATTAATAAATTGCTTTTGGATTTGTATAAGGGAAGCGGCAAAACCTTGATTTTTGTTACTCATGATCAGAAGTTGGCTAAACTAGGAGACAGGAGAATTTATCTTTCTGATGGAAAGATCGCAAAGGAGGAAAAGTGAGATTAACAACCACCTGTTTTTTAAATATTGCCCTAAGTCAATTAAAAAGAAACAAAGTAAGGACATTTTTGACAATGCTGGGAATGATCATTGGGGTAATGAGTGTGGTTTTATTGGTCTCCATCGGCAACGGTCTTAAATTTTATATTGAGGAACAGTTTGAGAGCTTGGGAGCAAACAAGCTTTACGTAATGCCAGGAAATATGTTTGGAGAAGGAGGATTTGGCGGAGCAGGAATTACAACCACCTTGCGGTTTGATTTTAAGGATGTTGCCACGGTGGAAAGAGTGAAAGATGTTGTTAGTGTTTCTCCGATAGTAACCAGCAGAGAAACTGTCTCGTATGCCGGCAATGATTTTGTAGTTGAAATTGTCGGATCAACAACTGATATTGTTGCTGGTCAGAATATCAAGATGGAAAAGGGCAGATTTTTCAATCGAGCTGAAGAATCTCGAGGAGCTAATGTGGTCGTTGTTGGTGCCAAGGTGATAGAGGAGCTGTTTGATAACGGAGATTTTCTGGGTAAAAAGATAACCATGGGAGGAGAAAAACTGAAAATTATTGGAATGACCGAGAAAAAAGGCGGTGTTGGCGGTTTAGGAGATGATCCGGATGCGGTTGCGTATCTTCCCTATAAGGTAGCTCAGGACATTACTGGCGAGAATGATTTTTACATGCTTCTTGCCGAAATAACCAGTGAAGATGAGATAGAAGATGCTAAAGAAAAAATAGAAGAAGTATTAGCGAAAAGATATGACGAAGAGGATGATTTTTCTGTTGCTGACCAAGCCCAGATTCTTTCTATGATTGGTAGTATTTTAAGCACAATCACTATTGCTCTTGCTGGAATTGCTTCTATTTCTTTGCTTGTTGGCGGAGTGGGAATTATGAACATTATGTTTGTTTCTGTTACTGAAAGGATAAAAGAGATTGGTTTAAGGAAGGCGGTGGGAGCGGCCCCCAGAGACATCTTGATCCAGTTTCTTTTAGAGTCGGTTTTAGTATCCGTGCTCGGAGGAATGGCGGGAGTGGGGTTAAGTTATCTTATTATCGGAGCAATTAGCAGGTTTTTCCCAGCGGTGGTGACTTTTTGGTCAATTGCACTAGCCTTTGGCGTTTCTGCTTTTATCGGAGTCATTTTCGGGGTTATTCCTGCCAACAAGGCTGCCAAACTTTCTCCAATAGAAGCTCTTCGTTATGAGTAATTTTTTTGTTTAACATATAAGTAAAAACGGGTATGGTATAATGTTGGAAAAACTATTAATAATTAAGTAACAAGGAGAAATAATGGTAATTGAATTTAAAGATGATAGTTTTCAAAAAGATGTTTTGGAACATAAAGGCTTGGTTTTGGTAGATTTTTGGGCTCCCTGGTGTGGGCCTTGCCAAATTATGGGGCCGATTATTAATGAGTTTGCTGATGATAATAAAAACAAAGCAAAAGTTGGCAAACTTAATATTGATGACAATCCTGAAATGGCCTCAAAATACGGAGTTCAAAGCATTCCAACGATAATCTTTTTTAAAGATGGAAAAATTGCCGAGCAGATAATGGGAGTTCAGCCCAAAGAAGTTTTGCAGGAAAAAATTGATTCTCTCGTAGAAAAATAATGGATGATAAAAACGCAATATATGATGTTTTAATTGTTGGTGGAGGAGCGGCCGGGTTGACGGCGGCTCTTTATGCTGCTCGCTATAATCTAAATGGCCTGGTAATAGCCGAGTTTTTCGGTGGCCAGATCATAGAAGCCGACAAGATTTGTAATTACCCGGGGATAGCTGAGTGTACCGGGTTTGAGTTAATGACAAAATTCAAGCAAAGCGCTTTAAGCTCGGGAGCAAAACTTGAACAGGGGAGAGTTTTTGATATTAAAAAAGAAGGAGACTATTTTAAAATTCATACGATAAAAGACAAAGAATATTTGGCCAAAACGGTGATTTTGGCGATTGGAACAAAGAAGCGAAAATTAGGTCTGGAAAAAGAGGCTGATTATTTAGGTAAGGGAGTTTCCTATTGCTTTACTTGTGACGGAATGTTTTTTAAGGGAAAAACAGTCGGCGTTGTTGGCGGCAGTGATGCCGCCGTAACAGCCGCTTTGTATTTTTCTGAAATTAGTCCCCAGGTTTATCTTATTTACCGAGGCGATAAGTTAAGAGCAGAACCCGCCTGGTTAAAAAGTCTTGAGAAGAAACAAAATATTGAAGTTATTTATCAAGCTAATATTATTGATCTTTATGGGGATGGGAAACTTGAAGGGGTGGTTTTGGATAAAGCATTTAAGGGAAAAGACAGGCTTTCTCTAGATGGTCTTTTTATTGAGATTGGCGAGATTCCCAGCCGGGAGTTTGTTGAACCCTTAGGTCTTAAGGTGGATGCGAAAGGATTCGTGGTTATTGACGATCATTGCCAAACTAGTGTCGAGGGAATTTGGGCAGCCGGTGATTTTACTACCGGATCGGGAGGGTTTAGACAGATTATCACTGCCGCTGCTGAAGGAGCAGTTGCCGCTCGAGACGTTTTTGATTATTTGAAAAAAGGAGAAGAGGAATGAATGAGAAAATTTTAATTACCGGAGCTACCGGTCAGGTGGGGTCGGAACTTGCCATTGATTTGCGAAAAAAAATTGGCGGAGATAATGTTATCGCTGCTGGTCATTCAACCGTTCCTAATAAAGATATTTTAGAAACAGGTCCTTACGAAACGGTTGATGCTACTGATATAAAGGCCCTGCAGTTTTTGATTGAGAAATACAAAGTCGGTGTTGTCTATCATTTGGTGGGGATTTTGTCAGCTCATGGTGAGAAAAAACCAGACCTTGCCTGGAAGGTTAATATGGAAAGTCTTAAAAATGTTTTAGATTTGGCCAGAGATATGGGCCTGCGGGTTTTTTGGCCTAGCTCAATTGCCGCTTTTGGTCCGACTACTCCGAAAATTAACACTCCTCAAAGGACGATTTTAGAGCCAAGTACTATTTATGGAGTTAGCAAGGTTTCTGGTGAACTTCTGGCCAACTATTACTTTATCAAGTACGGCGTTGATGTCAGAAGTCTTCGTTATCCGGGACTGATAAGCTATAAAACTCCTCCCGGAGGAGGGACCTCGGATTATGCAGTGGCGATATTTGTCGAGGCGGTAAAAAACAAACACTACACCTGTTTTGTCGGTCCGGATACGGTTTTACCGATGATGTATATGCCGGATGCGGTTAAAGCGACAATTGATATTATGAGTGCAGATCCGGAAAAACTAACCGTTCGCCATAGTTATAACCTGGCCTCGATGAGTTTTTCTGTTAGTGAACTAGCAGAAGAGATTAAAAAGCACATTCCAGAGTTTACTATTGACTACAAGCCAGACGAAAGGCAAAAAATAGCCGATTCCTGGCCAAAGATAATTGATGATTCTCAGGCCAGAAAAGACTGGGGATGGCAGCCTGATTTTGATCTATCCAAAATGACTGTTGATATGCTGGAAAATATTGAAACTTTAATTAAATAGGTGAGCAGAGCGTTTTTGAAAACCAAAGAAGATTTTGTTTGTGAAGTTTGTGGAGAAAAAGTCAAAGGGGATGGATATACCGATCATTGTCCTAACTGTCTTTGGGGAAAGCATGTTGACATTAATCAGGGAGACAGATTGTCAGATTGTAAGGGGTTAATGGAGCCGACTGAGATTGGCAAAAAAGGCGATCAGTGGAGAATTCTATATCACTGCCAGGAATGTGGTCATAAACATTGGAACAGAACCTCTCCGGACGATAATTTTGAAAAGATAATTGAGCTAAGCAGGCTTAGTAAATAAATCTCTTTTTACTTTATCTAAGTAGTCAATTTTCAGGGCAGTCTTGGTTATTTGTTTCATAACGCACCCATTCTATGTTTTTCAGTTTCTAAAAACTGTCGGATTATTATTTTGGTTGCAGTGATCAGCTTGTTATAGTGTACTAGTATGGTATAATATCCTCATGAGTGAAAAATACTTAAAAAATTTAATTGAGATATTCCTAAGTATAAATAATTATAAACTTATGAAGGATTTCCTTGAAGGCATTCTTACTCGAAAAGAGCTGGATGAGATACCAAGGAGACTTGAAATTGTTAAGAGGTTAAATCAAGAACAATCCCATCATGGGATAGCACGTGATCTTGGTGTTGGAGTGGCGACAGTTTCAAGAGGCTCAAGGGAATTAAAAGCTGGGAGATTTAAAATTTTGAAAAGAAATAAATACAAAGCAAAATGATTATAAGAATTGACTTTTATGACTGGCGAAGTTCCCTTAATTCAAGGAAGGGGAGTTTCTTGTAGACTACAAAGTTATTGTTGAAAGTGCTCAAGCCCTTCCGAAATGGAGGGTTTTTTATTTTGTTTGTAATAGAATTTTTATGACGACAGAAATTAATAAACATGAAATAACTAGAGGTGATAATTTGGACATGACAATAAGTCCATACAATCCAGAAGAAATCCCCGAAGGATATTTTTATGGCAAAAGATCACTGAGAGATAGGTTTGGCAGGAATGTGTCTAAGTATGTTCATCGTTGTCACAATGAACAAGGACCTGTAGATATTGTTGAACTGTTATGTCCCGATTATCCACATAATGGATCTCAATTTACCTATGAAGGAGAAATGGGATCAGGATTAAATCCTAGTGTTATTTCTGATTTTTTGCCTAGGTCAGAAATGCTCCTTTATGGCATGAGTCTCCTGGGTGCAGATATTAAAACCGTT